>JACQTL010000098.1 GCA_016210805.1 Actinomycetota bacterium
CGTTGCGCTTGGCGCGGAGGACGCGCGCGGTGCTCTCGCCGAGCGCCCAGCGGATCGCGTCGGCGAAGTTCGACTTCCCCGACCCGTTCGGGCCGACGATCACGCTGATCCCCGGGGTGAACTCCAGGGTGGTCTTCTCGGCGAACGACTTGAACCCGCGGAGGGTGAGCGAGCGCAGGAACATGCGGGCCCGATAGTAACAGGGGTGTGATTCCGGTTCCACGCGGCCGGCCAGATGCCGTCGGGGGCGCCGGCGACCGGCCCTCAGGCGCGGTCCCAGTCGACCATGAGGACGTCGGGATGGTCGGGGTCGACCCGCACGGGGAGGGTGGCTCCCTCCACCGCGCGGTCCGTCCGGTCCCCGGGGACGAGCGAGGGGCCGGTGCTCCTGTACGGGGGCTTCCCGGGGACGGTCACCGACAGGTCCAGGACCAGGAGCTTCATGCCGTCCATCGAGACTCCGATGTCGATCACGTTCTCCACCCTGGCGCTTGCCTCCACGCCCCGGCCGGCCAGGCGGTCCCGGAGGTCGGCGAGGGAGATGGGACCGACCCCCGGGAAGTCGAGCACCGCCCCCACCGGGGAGGCGGGCGTGGCCGGGGGGGCCGGCGCCACGGGAACGACGGGCGCGACCGTGGTCGAGGGTTCCGCATCCGGCGAAGCTCCAGCCGCTACGGCGGGCTCGACGGGGGCGGCCTCCCACTCGATGGCCAGGTCGTTCGGGTTGGCGGGGTCCACCTTCACCGGCAGGGGCTGCCCGCTCGACAGGCGGCCCAGCGCGATCAGCGGGACGATGGCCTTCTGGGTCACCTCGTGAGGCGGCCGGCCCTCCACCTCGACCAGCATCTTGAGCTCGACCTGCGGCTGGTCGTTCACCAGCACGCCGGTCTGGGTCATCTCCAGGATCGTGGCCCGGCCGGGGAGCCCGGTGGCCAGGAGGCGCTGGCGCCGCTCGTAGCTATGCGTCATCCGCGTCCCGATCCCCCGGAGGAGCAGCCCGACCAGGGCCCAGATCACGCCGATGCCGAGGAAGGTCGACCGCGGCTCGGGGAAGACGACCCCGGCTACCACGAAGCCCAGCCCGGCCAGGATCCAGAACAGGCTGAACCCCCGGAGATACCGGCCGGGGCGGGAGGTCCAGTTGAGACCCTTGAACGCGTCCATGCCCCCTTCCCGCCTAGTGCCGGACCTCGAACGCCCGGTCGTCCCGGGGAGGTTGCTCCCTGGCCTCCACCTCGTCAACCCTGGACCAGTCCGTGCCCCGGCGGCACCACTCCACCAGGGCGTCCACGTCCTCGTCGGGTCCCTGGAAGGCCGCCTCCACCCGCCCGTCCGGCATGTTCCTCACGAAGCCGGTCAGGCCCCGCCGCCTGGCCTCGTCGGCACACGCCGCCCTGAAGAAGACGCCCTGGACCCGGCCGGAGACGTGGACGTGGACCCGCTTCACGGGCCCGGATCGGCCGGCCCCACCTCCACGTCGAGGGCGAGGTCCAGCGCCGGGGCCGAGTGGGTGAGCCGTCCCACCGAGATCAGGAGCCGGCCGGCCCCGGCCACCTGCCCGATCGTGTCGAGGGAGACGCCGCCGGAGATCTCCAGCGGGACCCGGTCCCCCACCAGGTCCACGGCCCGCTTCACGGTGTCGAGGTCGGCGTTGTCCAGCAGGATCGCGTCGGCCCCCGCGGCCAGGGCCTCCTCGAGCTGCTCGAGGCCGTCGACCTCCACCTCCACCCGCAGCGTGTGGGGGGCGCCGGCCCGGGCCCGGCGGACGGCCTCGGCCACCCCCCCGGCCACGGCCACGTGGTTGTCCTTGACCAGGACCCCGTCGTGGAGGCCGGCCCGGTGGAGCCGTCCTCCCCCCACGGCCACGGCGTAGCGCTGGAGGGCCCGGAGGCCGGGGATCGTCTTGCGCGTGCACAGGACCTGGGCCGCGGTTCCCGCGCAGGCCTCCACGTAGCGGCGGGTCAGGGTGGCCACGCCGGACAGGAGGGTGAGGAAGTTGAGGGCCACCCGTTCCCCGGTCAGCACCGAGCGGGCCGGACCCCCGACCGTGCCCAGGACGTCGCCGGGCGACACGGCGTCGCCGTCCCGCACCGACCACTCCACGGCGACCAGGGGGTCGAGCTCCGCGTAGACCGCGCGGAACACGGGGAGCCCCGCGACCACCCCGGCGGCCCGGGCCACCACCCTGGCCCGGCAGGTCGCCTCCGGGGGCACGACGGCGTCGGTGGTCACGTCGCCCGCGGAGCCCAGGTCCTCGGCCAGGGCCCGGCGCACGGCCGCGTCGATCTCGTGGCGGGGAGGGATCTCGGCCATCGGGACGACCATCCTAGCCCCTGGCCAGGCACGGCCGAGCCGTATGCTGTGTGGCGAGATGGTCGCCACCGAGGAAGCCCTGCTCGAGCGGTTCGCCCCGTGGGCCGAGGAGGTCCGCCGGCTCGCGGAGGCTCGCGACGCGGTGATCCTGGCCCACAACTACCAGGTGCCCTGGATCCAGGACGTGGCGCACTTCGTGGGCGACTCCCTGGAGCTCTCCCGGAAGGCCGCCGAGACCCCGGCCCGGGAGATCGTGTTCTGCGGGGTCCACTTCATGGCCGAGACGGCCGCGATCCTCTGCCCCGACAAGCGGGTCCTGATCCCGGACCTGGACGCGGGCTGCTCCCTGGCCGCGACGATCGACGCCGAGTCTCTCCGGGCCTGGAAGGCCGAGCACCCCGGCGCGGTCGTGGTGGCCTACGTGAACACCACCGCCGAGGTGAAGGCGGAGTCCGACATCTGCTGCACGTCGTCGAACGCCGCGGCGGTGGTGAACAGCATCCCGGCCGACCGCGAGATCCTGTTCCTCCCCGACCAGTTCCTTGGCGCCCACGTCGAGCGGGTCACCGGGCGCAAGCTCCACGTGTGGATGGGCGAGTGCCACGTCCACGCCGGGATCGGCTCCCAGGAGCTCCAGGACCTCGTCCGGAGCGAGCCCGACGCCGAGCTGCTGATCCACCCGGAGTGCGGCTGCGCGACCGCGGCCCTGTACCTGGCCGGGGAGGGGGTCCTCCCGGCCGACCGGACCCACATCGTCTCTACCGGCCAGATGATCCGCCGCGGGCGCGAGGAGCAGGCTGAGGGCGGGCGGTTCATCGTGGCCACCGAGACGGGGATCCTCCACCGGCTGCGCAAGGAGAACCCCGCCGCCGAGTTCACGGCCGCGAACGAGGCGGCCGTGTGCCGGTACATGAAGACGATCACGCCGGCGAAGCTCATCCGGAGCCTCCGGGAGGGCGTGTTCGAGGTGACCGTCCCCGAGGAGGTCGCCGTCCGGGCCCGGGCGGCGATCCGGCGGATGGTGGAGATCGGCTGAGCCGGCGCGTCGGAAGGAGGTCGAGGCGATGACCGACTACGACGAGAGGACCGCGCTGGTGGTCGTGGACATGCAGAACGACTTCGCCGACCCGAACGGGAGCCTGTACGTCCGGGGCGGCGAGGAGGTCGTGCCGGTGGCCAACCGGGAGATCGCCGGGGCCGCGGAGGCCGGCGCGCTGGTCGTGTACTCGCAGGACTGGCACCCGGAGTCCACGCCGCACTTCCAGAAGGACGGCGGGGTGTGGCCGGTCCACTGCGTGCGGGACACGTGGGGGGCCGAGTTCCATCCCGACCTCCACGTGCTGGAGGGAGCCGAGGTCCTCCGCAAGGGGACCGGCGGTGAGGACGGCTACTCCGTGTTCACCGTCCGGGACCCGGAGAGCGGGGAGGAGGCTCCGACCAGGCTGGAGGAGCTCCTCCGAGAACGCGGGATAGAGCGCCTGGTGATGGTGGGCCTGGCCCAGGACTACTGCGTGAAGGACACCGTCCTCGACGCCCGCCGCCTGGGCTTCCACGCCACGGTCCCCCTCGAGGCCACCCGCCCGGTCGACCTCGAGCCCGGCGACGGCGACCGGGCCACGCTCCAGATGCGGGAGGCGGGCGCCGATATAGGCTGAGCGAGCCCGGGCACCGCCCGGCGACTCGCGAGGGCCCACCGAGCAGGGGGCGGCGCTTTGTCCGGCAGGGGAACCGGGGTTCGTCGTTCGGGGTCCGTCACCGGGCTCGTGCTGCTC
>JACQTL010000099.1 GCA_016210805.1 Actinomycetota bacterium
CCCCGGCCCTGGACAGGAGCGTGCCCGTCCTCCGGGTGTCCTCCGCGGCGATCACGGCCACCTCGCCCAGCGTCTCCCGGGCGCGGTCGGAGAGGTCGGCCAGGTTCCCGATCGGGGTTCCCACGACGAACAGCGTCCCGGCCATCGCCGCCATCGTGCCACGGGGACGCCCCGGAACGGCCGACCGCTCGCGTACCATCGACCGAGTGAGCACGGCCGTCCGCCAACTGACCCGCCCCGTCCTGGCCGTGGCCCTGGTCGCCCTGGTGGCCGGGGGCCTGCGCTTCTACGACCTGGGGCACCCCGACCGCTACGTGTTCGACGAGGTCTACTACGCCAAGGACGCCTGCATCTACCTGGACAACCCGGCCTCCGAGTGCGACCTGGAGGACCCCCACGAGCAGTCCTGGGTCCACCCCCCGCTCGGGAAGTGGATGATCGCCGGAGGGGAGTCGCTGTTCGGGAACGGCCCGTTCGGCTGGCGGGTCTCGGCCGCGCTGTTCGGGACCCTGTCGGTGGTGATCGTGGCGGCCATGGCGCAGCTGTTGTTCGGGAGCGCGCTGTGGACACTCCTGATCGGGCTGCTGATGGCCACCGAGCACCTGAACTTCGTGCAGTCCAGGATCTCGATGCTCGACATCTTCCTGGCCTTCTGGATCGTGCTGGCCTTCTGGTTCCTCCTCCTCGACCGGCGGTGGATCGACCGGCGGACCCCCCGGCCGGCCCCCGAACGGCCCGGCCTCGAGCCCGTCGAGGGAGCCGACCCGGTACCCGCCCGCCACGATCCCGACGACTGGTGGGGCGAGGAGCCCGGGGAACCGGCCGGGGCGCACCCCGACCCCCCGACCGGCCTCTCCCGCGGCCCGGGGGCCATGGCCGTGGACGAGCCGGCCTCGTCGATGTGGGCCGAGGAGGAGGCCCTGCCCGACGCCCGGGTCCCCTCGCCGCTGTGGCGGCCCTGGCGGTTCGCGGCCGGGATCGCCCTGGGAGCGGCCGCCGCGGTCAAGTGGTCGGCCGCGTTCGGCCTCCTGGCCGTCGCCCTGCTGGCCTTCATCTGGGAGAGGACCCGGCGCAAGGAGGCCGGCGTCCGCCACCCGACCTGGCGGGCGTTCACCCAGGAGTTCTTCGGGCTGCTCATCGCGTTCCTGTGGGTCCCCGTCCTGGCCTACCTCCTCTCGTACCTGGGGTTCCTGGCCGAGCGGGGCTGGGGATGGGACGCGTTCCTTGATCTGTGGCACCGCCAGCAGGGGATGTTCGAGTTCCACTTCCACCTGTCCCAGTTCAAGGACTCGGGGGAGCCCAGCCACCCGTACATGTCGCGGCCCTGGACGTGGATCATCCTGAAGCGCCCGGTGGCCTACTTCTACGAGGACCCGGGGACCGAGATCCTGGGCATCGGGAACCCGGTGGTGTTCTGGCTGTCGGTCGCGGCGCTGCCCTGGGCGGCGTACGCCTGGGCGGCCCGGAAGGACTGGCGGGGCGGGCTGGTGGTCCTGGGCGTGGCCGTCCAGTACCTCCCCTGGATCTTCTTCGGCCGGCCCCAGTTCCTGTTCTACATGACGCCAGTCACGCCGTTCCTGGTCCTGGCCGACGCGCTCTTCCTCAGGGACCTGGCGGGGATCCGGCCGGCCGGGGCCCGATCCCGGCCGTTCTTCCCGGTGGCCGTGGGGCTCGTCGCGCTCTCCGTCCTCGTCTTCGCGTGGATGTGGCCGGTGCTCACCGCGTACCCGCTGTCGAAGGACGCCTGGTCGTTGCGGATCTGGCTGCCGTCGTGGGTGTAGCGAGATGACCCTCGACGTGCCGGCCCGGCGGTTCGAGGAGCTGGTGGCCGAGGCCCTGGACGGGCTGCCTCCCTGGGTCCACGAGAGGCTGGAGAACGTCGAGGTCCTGGTGGAGCGGCGGCCGCCCCCCGGGCGGGAGGACCACCTCGGGCTGTACGAGGGCATCCCCCTGACCCAGCGGGGCGCGCACTACTCGGGGGTCCTCCCCGACCGCATCACGCTCTACCGGTCGAACCTGGTCCGGGGGGCGCGCACCGAGGAGCAGCTCAGGGCCCGGATCCGGCGCACGGTCGTGCACGAGGTGGCCCACTTCTTCGGGATCTCCGACCGGAGGCTCCGGGAGATCGACCGGTACTGAGAGCTCGACCGGTGCTGAGGGCCCGACCGGGGACGCCGGGCGAGCCCTCAGAGACGGCCCGCGGCGATGAGCTGCTTCGCCCGCGCGATGTCCACCTCGGAGTCCTCCAGGAGGTGGAGCAGGTCGAGGAAGGCGTCCGCGACGATCATCGAAGTGTGGTGGTCGTGCGAGTCCCGGATCCGGGCCAGCACGACCTTCATCGCCGGGATGACATCGATCTTCAGGTCCGCCACGGATGACCTCCTTCGAGCCCGAGGATGCCCCCAGGGGCCGGCCGGGCGCATCGGCCGGACGGGCAGGAGCGGGCGGCATCGGTCCATCGCGGACCCGTCCATCGGTCCCCGGGCCATCGGCCGGAGCGGACCCGGTCGGAGGCCCGGCTCAGCAGTAGGGGGCCCGGGGGCAGATGGCCAGGTATCCCACGCCCGCGGCCACGTCCACCACGAGGTGGGCGACGACGAGTGGCCACAGGCGACGGGTCCGGGCGAACAGGCCCCCGAACAGGAGGCCCAGGAGCACGTTCCCGGCGAAGCCTCCCCACCCCTGGTACAGGTGGTAGGCGCCCCGCAGCACGGCGCTCGCCCCCACGGCGGCCCGCGTTCCCGCGCCCAGCCGCTCCAGGCGGGTCATCAGGTAGCCGACCACGATGATCTCCTCGATCAGCCCCGCCTCGGCGGCGCCGAGCACGATCACCGGCACCGTCCACCAG
>JACQTL010000009.1 GCA_016210805.1 Actinomycetota bacterium
CTTCCACCGAGGATCGTCCGCCGCCTGGTCCTCGCGCCGCTCGGGCTGGTCGTCACGCTCGCCCTCCTGGTCCTTGCTCCCGCCGTCCTCGTCGTGGCCCTCGCCGTGGACCTGGTCGTGGCCCGGGGGAAGTGGCGGACCCTCCGCATGGCCACCTTCGGCGTCGTCTACCTGGTGTTCGAGCTGATCGGGTTCGTGGCCCTCTTCGCCCTGTGGGTGGCCTGCGGCTTCGGCCTCCGGATCCGTTCCCCGGGGTTCGTGCGGGCCAACTACGCGTTCATGCGCTGGTGGCTGAAGGGGATCAACGTGGCGGCCCGCAAGCTCTTCCGGCTGAAGATCTGGATCGAGGACCGTCCCCAGCCCCGCCCGGGCCCGATCCTGGTGTTCAGCCGGCACGCGGGACCCGGGAACTCGATGATGCTGATCGGGACGATACTGATCGGCTACCTGAGGCAGCCCCGCATCGTGATGCTGGCCAAGCTCCAGTGGGAGCCCCTGATCGACGTGATGCTGAACCGGCTCCCCAACCGGTTCATCCACCACGACCCCGCCCACCGGGAGCGGTACCTGGAGGCCATCGCCGGCCTGGCCACCGGCCTCGGGGACGCCGACGCCTTCGTCCTGTTCCCGGAGGGCCACGACTTCACCCCCCGGCTCCGCCTGCGAGCCATCGACCACCTCCGCCGCAAGGGCCACGACCGGGAGGCCGAGCGAGCCGAGGCCATGGCCCGCGTGCTGCCCCCCCGCCACGGCGGCGTGATGGCCGCGATCGGAGCGGCGCCGGAGGCCGACGTGTGCTTCGTGGCCCACACCGTGCTGGAGGACGTGGGCTCCTTCCGGGACCTGTGGAGCAAGATCCCGCTGGAGCGGCCCATCCTCTCGCGGTACTGGCGGATCCCGCCCGGCGAGGTGCCCCGAGAGCGCGACGAGCTGATCCCGTGGCTGTTCGACTGGTGGGCCCGGATCGACGAGTGGATCGCCGACCGGCGGGCCGCCGTCGAGGCCGGCCGGGTCGAGGCGGTCGGCAACGTCGAGGAGGAGTCGGCGGACTTCTCGGTGTGACCCCCCGGCAAGCCGCGGGACCTTGCGGTGAGCCTGGCCTCGGTTCGGTCGCGTCGGTACCCTGGTCCGACGGAGCCCGGGCCACGCCGGGTCGAGGGGGACGGTGCGCGTAGCATCCGGACGGAGCCGCGGGCTGGCCTCGCTGCTGCGGGTCCATCCCGGGGAGGGAGGCCTGGTGGCCCTGACCTCCGGGCTCATGCTCCTCGCCTCCACGGGGACCACGATCGGGCAGAGCAGCATCGACGCCCTGTTCTTCTCGAGGGTCGGCGCCGACCGGCTCCCGCTCATGTACGTGGTCCTGGGGGCCGTGGTGTCGGTCGGCTCCCTGGGCGTCGGGGCCCTGGTGGGGCGGTTGCGTCCCGGCCGGCTCTTCGTGCTGATACCCGCCGCCCTGGCCGGACTCATGGTCGGCGCCCGGCTCCTCGCCGGCACCGGGGCCACCCCGGTCTTCTCGGCGCTGTGGGTCCTCGTGGGCCTGGCCTGGTTCCTCCAGGGCCTGTTCACGTGGGGGATCGCGGGGACGGTGACCGATACCCGTCAGGCCAAGCGCCTGTATCCGCTCTTCGCCGCGGGGACCGTGCTGGGCACGGTGCTCGGCGGGGTGGTCACCCGCCCGCTGGCCGAGGTGCTCGGCTCGGAGAACCTGTTGCTCCTCTGGGCCGGCATGCTCCTCGCCACCTCCGCCCTCGGCGGCGTGGTGGTTCGCGGGGCGGGTCCCCCGGGCCGGCGGGCCGGGCGTCGGCGGGCGCGACGGGCGCCGGTCCGCCGCCGCCATCCGGGAGGGATGGCCGCCCTGCGAGGAGGCTACCGGTCGGTCCGGAGCTCCCCGCTGATGCGCTGGCTGGCCCTGTCCACGCTGCTCTCGTCCGTCCTGTTCGCCTCGCTCTACCTCCCCTTCTCCAGGGCGGCGGCCCAGCGCTTCCCCGACGAGGAGGCCCTGGCGGGGTTCTTCGGCCTCCTGTTCGGGACGTCCACCGGCGCGGCCTTCCTGGTCTCGGTCTTCGTGGCGAACCGGCTGTTCGGCCGGTTCGGGGTGCCGGCGGCGATGCTCACCCTGCCCTCGATCTACGCGGTGGGCTTCGCGGCCATGGCCGCGTTCCCGTCCTTCGCCCCCCTCCTGGTCTTCCGGTTCGTGCAGCTCGTGTGGATGCAGGGGGCGGCGAGCACGGCCTGGGAGGCGGTGCTCAACGTGGTGCCTTCGGAGCGGCGGGACACAACGCGAGCCTTCCTCTACGGGGTGCCCGCCCAGGCGGGCACGGCCCTGGCCGGGCTCCTCCTCCTGGTCGCGGCGGGCCGCATCTCCAGCCGCCAGCTCGGGCTGGTGGGCCTGGTCGCGGCCCTCCTCGCCATCGTCGCGGCCCGGAGGATGAGGGGGGCCTACGCGGACGCGCTCCTGTCCGCGCTCAGGGAGGGGCGTCCCCAGGTCTTCTCGACGGGGCCGGACGAGTCCCTCGCCCGGGGATGGCGCGACGCGGCGTCGATCGAGGCAGCCGTCGCCGCGACCGGCGACCCGGATCCCAGGGTCAGGCGGGCGTCCGCGGAGATCCTGGGCGAGTCCGGCTCCGGGTATCCAAGCCCCCTCGTCGCCCTCCTCACCGACCCCGATCCCGGCGTCCGCGAAACCGCCCTCCGGGCGGTGCCCCGGACCGGCGATCCGGGGGCGCTGCCCGAAGTGGCCGGGCGGTTCCGGGATCCCGACCCGGCCGTCCGCTCCGCCGCGGTGGCGGCCGCCTCGGAGCTGTCCCCGGCGGACGAGCTCGCGGCCATCGTGGCCCCCGCGCTGGAGGACCCCGACCCGGCAGTGAGGGCGGGGGCCGCCGCCGCGATCCTCCGGCAGGGCCGGGACCGCCGGGCCCGGGAGGTCGTGCGGGCCCTCGCGGCCAGCCGGGACCCGGAGGACCGGGCCAGGGCGATCGACGTGGCCGGGGGATCGGGGGACGCTCCGGCCCTCGTCGGCGAGGGCGTGGCAGATCCCGCGGCTCCTGTGCGGGCGGCGGCGGCCCGCGCCCTCGGCGGCATGGACCCGGCGGTCGCCGTCGATCCGCTCGTCGGTCTCCTGGGCGACGAGGACGCCTCCGTCCGGGCCGCCGCGGCGGCGGCCCTCGGTCGGATCGGCGATCCCGCGGTGGCCGCCGTGGCCGCCGCCCTCCAGGACCCGAGCAGGGAGGAGGGCGCGCTGGACGCGCTCGGCGAGCTGCCCCTCGACGGCGCGCGGGACGCCCTGTCCGGGTATCGCGAGGCCGCCGAGGCCCGGGCCATCGGCGACCAGGAGCTCGCCTCGGTGATCGCCGCCGAACGGGACCCCCGCCTGGCCATGCTCCGGGACGCGCTGGTGGCCAGGGCCAGGCGAGAGGCCCTGAGAGCGATCCGGGCCCTCGCCCTGCTGGGCGACCGGGAGCGCGTCCTGGCCGCCCTGGAGGGCCTGGCCGGCGAGGATCCGGCCGACCGGGCCACGGCCCTGGAGAGCCTCGAGGCGCTGGTGGACCAGCGGATCGTCCGGCCGCTGCTCCGCCTGTGGGAGCCGGGCGAGCCTCCCGCCGCGGGGCCGGTCGACTGGCTGGATCGCCTGCTCGCCGACCCCGACCCCTGGATCCGCGACTGCGCCGCCCTGGTGGCGGCTTCCCGTGAAGGAGGGCTCATGGACCGGTCGCCCGAGGTGCTGTCGTCGATGGAACGGGTGCTTTTCCTCCGAACGGTGCCCCTGTTCGCCGACCTGTCTCCGCTCGACCTGCGTCAGGTGGCCGCCGTGGCCGAGGAGAGGACCTGGTCCCACGGCGAGACGATGGCCGCCGAGGACGAGCCCGGCGACGAGCTCCACGTCGTCGTGTCGGGCGAGGTGTCCGTCGTCGTCGTGGCCGGCGGGGAGGAACGGGAGGTGATCCGGCGCGGGGCCGGCGAGGCCGTGGGGGAGATGGCCCTGCTCACCCGGACCCCCCGGATGGCCTCGCTGGTCGCCGTGGGGGACGTTCGGACCCTGACGATCGCCCGGCGCCAGTTCGAGGGCATACTCCGGGAGCGCCCGGAGACGGCGCTGGCCGTGATCCGGGAGCTCTGCCGGCGACTGGCCGAACGCGAGCGGGTCTCCACCTCCGGCACCCCGGGTGTCTAGGATCGGTCATGCCTCCTGGCCGCGCGGGAACCGAGCTCCCGACCGGCACGGTCACCTTCCTCTTCACGGACGTCGAGGGCTCGACCCGGCTCCTCCAGGAGCTGGGCCCCAGGTGGGAGGGGGTCGTCGAAGAGCACCACTCGCTCCTGCGAGCCGCCATCGAGGGATCCGGGGGAGTGACGATCCGCACGGAGGGGGACGCGTTCTTCGCCGTGTTCCCCTCGGCGACGGGCGCGGTCTCCGCGGCCGTCGATGCGCAGAGGGCGCTGGCCCGGCACCGGTGGCCGGCCGGGACGGCCGTCCGGGTGCGGATGGGCCTCCACACGGGCGAGGGGGTCCTGGGGGGCGACGACTACGTGGGGCTCGACGTCCACCGGGCCGCCCGCATCGCCGCGGCCGGCCACGGCGGCCAGGTCCTCCTCTCGTCGGCTACGCGCGAGCTCGTCCGGGACGGGCTGCCCGACGGTGTGCAGGCGATCGACCTGGGCCCGCACCGGCTGAAGGACATGCCCGACCCGGATCGGCTCTTCCAGGTGGTCATCCCCGGCCTCCCCTCGGCTTTCCCCCGCCTCAGGTCCGAGGACGTCCCCGTGGTCCTGCCGGCCGAGCTGACCAGCTTCGTCGGGAGGGAGGCGGAGGTGGCGGCCGTCCGGGGCCTGCTCGGCGCGGGCCGGCTGGTGACCCTGACCGGGCCGGGGGGCACGGGGAAGACCAGGCTGGCGGTCCGGGTGGCGAGCGAGGAGAAGGCGGCCTTCCCTGACGGGGTCTTCTTCGTGGACCTGGCGGCGATCACCGATCACCGGCTGGTGGCCCCGGCGATGGGGCGGGTCCTCGGGGTGAGCGAGCAGGGGGCCAGGCCCGCGGCCGAGGTCCTCCGGGACCATCTCGCCGAGCGGCGTTCGCTGCTCGTGCTGGACAACCTCGAGCAGGTCCTGGAGGCGACCCCTCTGGTCGTGGACCTGTTGGCCTCCGCACGCGACATCAGGATCCTGGCGACGAGCCGGATCCCTCTCCGCGTGCAGGCGGAGCAGGAGTATCCCGTCCCCCCGCTGGGTGTGCCGGACCGCTCCCGCGCCGTCGTCGCGGAGCAGCTCTCGGCCTTCGGGTCGATCTCGCTGTTCGTCCAGCGGGCCAGGGCTGTGCGTCCCGACTTCGCCCTCGACCGGGAGAACGCGCAGGCCGTGGCCGAGATCTGCGACCGGCTGGACGGCCTCCCTCTGGCCATCGAGCTGGCGGCTTCCCGGATCAACGTCCTGGAGCCCGGCGAGATCGTCGGCCACCTCGACCGGACGCTCGCCCTGCTCTCGGGAGGCGGGGCCGACCGCCCCGAGCGGCACCGGACGCTCCGGGAGACGGTGCGGTGGAGCTACGACCTGCTCTTCGAACCGGACCGCGCCCTGTTCCGGCGGCTCGCCGTGTTCGCCGGCGGCTGGGACCTCGAGGGCGCGGAGGCGGTGGCCCACCCCGGCGGCGATCCGGAGGTGGACGTCCTGGACGGTCTCGGACGGCTGGTGGACGCCAGCCTGGTGCGCAGGACCGTCGCGGGCCTCCGGTCCCGGTTCGCGATGCTGGAGACGATCCGGGCTTTCGCCCTCGAGTGCCTGAAGACCCAGGACGACGCCGAGGGCGTGCGAGCGCGGCACGCCGCCCACTTCCTGGCCATGGCCGAGGACGCGGAGCCTCACCTGACCCGGCTCTGGGACCCGCGGGTCGACCGGATCGCCACCGAGCACGCCAACCTGCGTGCGGCCCTGCGCTGGTCGATCGATCGGGGTGACGCCGAAACGCCGATGCGCCTGGGCGCGGCGCTCTGGCGGTTCTGGCAGCTGGAGGGCCATCTGGCCGAAGGGCGGGAGTGGATGGCCGAGGCCCTCGCCCTGCCCGACGCGGCGCCGAGGACCGCGACCCGGGCCCGGGCCCTGTCGGCCGCCGGGGGCCTGGCCTACTACCAGACCGACCTCCCCGCCGTGGTCGGCCCTTACGAGGAGAGCCTGGACATCCTCAGGGAGATCGGGGACCCGGCCGGCATCGCCGGCGGCGCCTACAACCTCGGGTTCGCCCGGGCCATGGCCCGCGACTTCCCCGGGGCCCTCGAGCTGTACGGGGAGGCCCTTCGCCTGTACGAGGAGGGGGGCGACGTGCTGGGGCGGGGGAGCGCCCTCGTGGCCATCTCCAGGATCCTGCGCCTGCAGGGCCGGCCCGAGCAGGCGCTGCGCAGCGTCGAGGACGGCATCCGGCTCCTCCGCGACGCGGGGGACCGCTACGGGATGCTGGACGCCCTGCACGCGCGGGGCCGGGCGGCCTTCGAGCTCGGGGACCTGGAGCGAGCCCGGACGACGTGGCTCGAGGCCCTGGACCTCGACGAGGAGGCGGGGGTCCTCACCGGCATCGCCATCGCCCTCGACCACCTGGTGGCGCTGGCCGGTGTGGCGGGGGACCACGGATGGGCCGTGCGCCTGGCGGGAGCCTCGGAGAGCGTGAAGGAGGCGGCCCATGGCCGAGCCCCTCCCATGCTGCTCGACCTGCCCGATCCGCGGGAGGTCGCCCGGGGGTCGCTCACCGAGGAGGAGATCGCTTCGGCCTGGGAGTCCGGGAGGGCCATGAGCGTCGAGGAGGCCCTGGCCTTCGCCAGGTCGGGGGGGTGGGCCTCGGCGCTAAGCGAGGGATGAACGAGCGACCTCGGCCGGCGACCCGGCCGCGGCGTCCGTCCCGGCGGCCAGGGGTAGCCGGATCGTGACCACGGTCCCCCGGCCCGGCGCGCTCTCGACAGACCAGCTCCCGCCGGCCATCTCCGCGCGTTCCCGCATCGACGGGAGCCCCAGGTGGTCGCCGTTGGGCTCGGTCAGGGCGGCCGGGTCGAACCCGACCCCATCGTCGACGACGCGGACCCGGACGCCGCCGTCCATCTCGTCCAGGATCACGAGCGCCTCCGTCGCGTGGGCGTGCTTGCGGATGTTGGCCAGGGCCTCCAGGACGATGCGGTAGGCGATCACGCGGATCTTTGGCGGGGGCTCCCGGGTGAGCCCGTCCTCGACGACGATCGCCGTCTCGGAGGGTCCCGCCGACCGCTCGACGTGCAGACGGAGCGCCGCGGCGAGCCCGTCCCTGTCGAGGGTGGGCGGGTGCAGCTCGAACATCATGGCCCTGAGCCGGGCGAGGGCGGACCTCAGCTCCCTGCGGACCCCGTCGAGGCCCCCGGCGACCTCCGTCCCGGGGTGTCGTCCGATGAGGGCCTCCATCCGCAGGATCGCCGCGGCCACCACCTGGACCGAGTCGTCGTGGAGGTCCAGGGCCATCCGCCGGCGGGTCTCCTCCTCGGCCGTCACCACCCTGTCGAGCAGCCGGCGGCGCTCTTCGTCGATCCGGCGCAGGACCATGAAGTTCTCCTCCAGCCGGAGGTGCGCCTCGGACAGCCGGCCGTGGGCCTCGGCCGCCGCGTGTTCCGCCCGGCGAAGCCGATCGACGGTCCAGGCCATGACGAGGCCGATGGCCACGAAGAACCCCAGCCTCCCGCCCCAGTCGCTGGCGGTCTGCGCCGCGCCCAGGAACCGGTCGAGGGGCAGGAGGGGACCGGCCAGCAGCCCGGCCGCCACCGCGGCGACGATCGCCCCGATCCAGCCGAACCACGTCGCCGCGAGCATGATCCCCATGTAGAACCAGTGGGGCGGAACCACGCCGGCTCCACCCACCGCCCAGCTGGCCAGCCAGCAGGCCGCCAGCACGGCCGCGACGGCCCCCCCGCGCACCATGGCGCCAGTGGCCTTCCCGAGCATCCCCATACGGGTCCTATCCGCCGTACGCCGGGTCGGCCTCGAGGACGTCTATCACGAGAGTGTCGGGTTCCCGTGGGATCCAGCACGACACCGTCGTCCCCTGGCCGGGAGCCCCGTCGATCCAGCACCAGCCCCCCAGGGCATCGGCCCGCTCCCTCATCCCGGCGATGCCGAAGTGCCCCGCCGACTCGAGGTCGAGCACCTCGATGGGGCAACCCACGCCGTCGTCCTGTATCGAAAGGGCGATGCCCTCCTCCCTATCGTGCAGCTCCACCTCGACCCTCGTGGCCCTGGAGTGCTTCCACGCGTTGGTCAGGGCCTCCTGGGCGATGCGGTACAGCGTGGAGGTCGTGGCGGGGGCGGGGTCCTCGGAGATCCGGGCCCGGAACGCGTACTCGATCTCGTGCTCGGAGCACACCCGGTCGAGGAGCTTCCGGAGCGCGGTCGGCGCGTCGACGGTTCCCAGCTCGGGCGGGCGAAGCTGGGTCATCAGGCGCCGGAGGCGTTCGATGGCCCGGCGGACGTCGCCGGCCACCTCCCGGGCGGTGGCCCGGCAGCCGCCGTCGGCGGTCCGGGAGGCGAGGACCTCGAGCCGCATCAGGCTCGCCGCCATCACCTGAACGGCGTCGTCGTGGATCTCCAGCGCTATGCGCCGCCGCTCCTGCTCCTGCGCCTCGACGATCGTCTCCAGGAACCGGCGGTGGGCTGCGGGGTCTGGCATCTTGGTTCCCCTCTCGACAACCAAGGTTGCCACCGAGACGCACTCGAGGAACGGGGGAGTTCGACTGTCCCTCATCCGGGGGACAGGCTCGCGCGACCGGCCACCGATCTCACCCTTGACCCGATCTTTCGTCGCGCACGATGATGTCCCCACGCTCATCCTCGGCGATCGGTTGGGGCGGTCGGTCATGACTTCCTTGAAGAGGACGCTCGTCGCCGCGCTCACCGTGGCAGCTCTCTCGGCGTGCACCGGGGGGACCGGCCTCCAGCCGGCCACCGACACGGGTCCCGGCAC
>JACQTL010000102.1 GCA_016210805.1 Actinomycetota bacterium
CGCTGGAGCCCCTCGAGAGCGACCTCCAGGCGGTCCGGCGTGAACAGGTCGTCGTCGTCCAGGAAGGCGATGTACCGGCCCGTGGCCGCGGCCAGGCCGGAGTTCCGGGCCGCCCCCGGCCCCCCGTTCTCGTCCCGGCGGACCAGCCGGAACCGGGGGTCGTCGGGGACCTCGACCGGCTCGGGGCTGGCGTCGTCCACGACGACGGCCTCCCAGTCCTCGATCGTCTGGGCGGCGACCGAGGCGAGCGCCTCGGCCAGGTAGGCCGGGCGCCCGTGGGTCGGGACGATCACGCTGAACAGGGGGGTGGCCACGCTCGGGGGCCTCCGGGGTCGCTCGAACGGGCCCATGCTACAGTCGGCCGCCGTGGCCCACCGCATCCTCTACCTGCTCGACGGCCTGGGGATGGGGGGAGCGGAGCGGGGGCTGGTCCTCAACCTCCGCCACCTCGACCGGACCCGTGTGGAGCCCGAGGTGGCCTACCTGTGGGGGCGGGCGCCGCTCCGTCCCGACGTCGAGGCGCTCGGGGTCCCCGTGCACCGGATCGGCGGCCGGTCCGGGCTCACGGCCCTGGCTACGATCCCCCGGATCGCCCGGCTCCTCCGCAGTGGTCGGTTCCAGGCGATCCACACCGCGCTCGTTTGGGCGAGCATCGTGGGCCGCATCGCCGGCTGGAGGGCCGGCGTGAGGGTGATCAGCCACATCGCCAACGTGGACCCGCTCGGCCACCAGGATCGCGAGCTGTCCCCCGCCGTGGCCCGCCGGGTCCGGCTGGTCGGTCGGCTGGACGGGTGGACCGGCCGGCGGTACGTGGACCGGTTCGTGGCCATCACCGAGGCCGTCCGGGATCGCCCCATCAGGGGGTCGTCGTGGGACCGGTCGAAGATCGACGTGGTCCGCAGGGGCATCGACCTGGACGAGCTCCGGGAACGGGCCGCCGCCCCGCTCGACCCCCCGATCGAGGACCGGGGTGACCCCTCGATCGTCTCGGTCGGCCGCCTCTCGGAGCAGAAGGGCCACCGCTACCTGATCCGGGCCATGGGCAGGGTCCTCGAGGAGCACCCCCGGGCCAGGCTCCTGGTGGCCGGGGAGGGACACCTCAGGGCCCAGCTGGAGGACCTGGCCCGCCCGTTCGGCGACCGGATCGCGCTCCTGGGACCTCGCCGCGACGTGCCGGCCCTCCTTGCCGGGGCTTCGGCCTTCGCGTTCCCGTCGCTCTGGGAGGGCCAGGGGAACGCCCTCCTGGAGGCCATGGGCCTCGGCCTCCCCATCGTGACGACCGCGATCCCCTCGTCCCTCGAGACGGTGACCGAAGAAGAGTCCGCGCTGCTCGTCCCCCCGGCCGACGCCGACGCGCTGGCCGGGGCCCTCCTTCAGGTCCTGTCGGATCCCCCGCTGGCCCGGTCCCTGGGCGAGGGGGCCGCCCGGGCCGCGGCCCGTTACGACATCCGCGACACCACGCGCGACCTGGAGGCCGTTTACGACTCCGTGCTCGGCCACACCGCTCGCGCGGGGGGCCCCTGACCCTCCCTCAGCCCGTTCCCGTGGGGCTCGGCTCGGCCGTGGCGTCCGCGGTGGGCGACGGCTCGACGTGGAGGGGGCCCAGGAACTCCGTGGCGACGTACCAGTCGTCCACGTAGGTGTACACGGGGGCCAGCGTGGACGTGTTCCCGCCGAGCTTGTGGGCGAAGCGGTCGGCGTGGCCCCACGGCCGGGCGGTGTCGAGCGAGACGGCCACCTGATCCACCAGCCGGTCCCGGTCGTCGTAGATCCACATGTAAACCGGCGCCGGCGAGCCGTTCGAGAGCTCGACGACAACGTAGAACCAGTCGTCCACCGGGACCCGCCACTCGCTGAGGGCGGCCTGGCGGTCGCGGAGGAGGGCCAGCCCGATCCTCCGGTCCTCGTACAGCCTCACCTCCACGGGGTACCCGGGGATCGTCCCGTCGGTCGGCGAGAGCTGCTCGAGCTCGATGTAGCCCACCGCGGGGTCGAACGCCCCCTCCGGGAGCTCGGGGATCCGGTGGGCCACCCCCACGAAGGCGTGGCCCCCCGGGATGGGCACCTCGGCGATCACGCCCATGTGCTCGGGGGACATCCGCTGGATCCGCACGCAGGCCGCGCCGGTCCGGCACCCCCAGGGCCCGGTCTCGACGTCTCCCTGGACCCCGAACTCACATCCCTCCGGCGGGCGGTTGTAGCTCCCGCACACGGGCTGCTCGAGCCCCGAGACCAGCAGCTCTCCACCGGAGCCCACGGGCGGGGGCGGCTCCGGCGAGAGGGCCCCGGGGTGGACACGAGGGTCGGTCGGGCTCTCCGTGGGGCTGGGCTCGGTGGTCGTCTGCGTGGGCGGTCGGGTCGTGGCGTCTCCCGGCCGCCTAGGCTCCGTGGAGCACGCGCCGAGCAGCAGCACCGCCGCGGCGACCACGGCCACCCACGCGCGCATCGGGATCGCTTTCACCTCCATTGGTTCGTCGCCGCCCGGGCTCACGGTTCCCCGGCCGGGGAAGGAGCCATCCTACAGAGGGCCCCCGGACGGCTAGCAGGGAAGGGGCTCGGGCTCGCCTTCCTCGGGGAGGAGGACGAAGGGGATCTCCCCGGGCCTGACCATGCCCAGGCACTCCCGGGCCACCCGCTCGAGGAACCCTGGATCCCTGAGCTGCTCGATCCGGTCGCCCAGCCGGGCGTTCTCGTCCTCGAGCTCCCGGACGGTCTCCTCCAGGTCGGCGATCCGATCCTGCTGGGCGAGCAGCGTCCTGACCGGGTTGACCGCCGCGACCAGCAGCGCGATCACCACGCCCACCAGGAGCACGGCCCGGCCGGTGACCCGGGGACGGGGCCCGGCCGGCGGGGCCTTCACCGCCTCGCGGACGGCCGTCCCGGTCACGACGGCCTCCGGCGGATCGCCGAGCGGCCGGCGTACCTGGCCGCCTCGCCCAGGGACTCCTCGATCCGGAGGAGCTGGTTGTACTTGGCCGTCCGCTCCCCCCGGGACGGCGCCCCGGCCTTGATCTGCCCGGCGTTCGTGGCCACGACCAGGTCGGCGATCGTGGCGTCCTCGGTCTCGCCGGAACGGTGGCTGACCACGACGCCGTACGCGGCGCCCACGGCCCGTTCGATCACGTCGAGGGTCTCGGTGAGGGTGCCGATCTGGTTCACCTTGACCAGGATCGCCGAGGCTACCCCCTCCCGGAGCCCCCGGTCCAGCCGCTCCGGGTTCGTCACGAAGAGGTCGTCGCCGACGATCTGGACCCTGCCCCCCAGGGCCCCGGTCAGCTCGGCCCAGCCCTCCCAGTCGTCCTCGGCCAGGGGGTCCTCGATCGAGACCACCGGGAACCGCTCCAGCAGCCCCGCGTAGAACTCCAC
>JACQTL010000103.1 GCA_016210805.1 Actinomycetota bacterium
GGTCATCCCCGGGGACGTCGTCTTGGTCCGGCCGGGGGAGAAGGTCCCGGTCGACGGAGAGATCGTGGACGGGCGTTCCACCCTGGACGAGTCCATGGTGACGGGGGAATCCGTCCCGGTCGACAAGGCCCCGGGCGATCCGGTGATCGGGGCGACGGTGAACCAGACCGGGGCCTTCCGCTTCCGGGCGACGAAGGTCGGCCGCGACACGATGCTCGCCCAGATCGTCCGCTTCGTGGAGGAGGCCCAGGGGTCCAAGGCTCCCATCCAGCGGGTGGCCGACCGCGTGGCCTCCTACTTCGTCCCCGCGGTCCTCTTCATCGCGATAGGGACGTTCGTGCTGTGGTTCGACCTCGGTCCGGACCCGGCCCTCATCTTCGCCCTCACGGCGGCGGTCGCCGTGCTCATCATCGCCTGCCCCTGCGCCCTCGGGCTGGCCACGCCGCTCTCGATCATGGTCGGGACGGGCAAGGGAGCCGAGCATGGCATCCTCATCCGTTCCGCCGCAGCCCTCGAGACGGCCCACAGGCTCGACGCGGTGATCCTGGACAAGACCGGGACGATCACCGAGGGGAAGCCGGCCCTCACCGACGTGTTGCCGGCCGAGGGGTTCACGGAGGAGGAGCTTCTACGGATGGTGGGGGCAGCCGAGCGGTCCTCCGAGCACCCGCTCGGGGAGGCCATCGTGCGCGGCGCCGCCGAGCGGGGCATCGACCTCCCCGACCCGTCCGATTTCGACTCGGTGACCGGCGCGGGGATCCGGGCCACCGTCGACGGCCGGCGGGTCCTCGTGGGCAAGGGTGCGCTGCTGGTCGAGGCCGGCGTGGACACCTCCGCCCTGGAGGCGTCCGCTTCTCGCCTCGCCCAGCAGGGGAAGACCGCGATGCTCTCCGCCATCGACGGCGCCCCCGCGGGAGTGGTCGCCGTGGCCGACACGGTGAAGGAGGACTCGCCGCGGGCGGTGGCGGCCCTCGGCCGGCTCGGCGTGGAGACCGTGATGATCACCGGCGACAACCGCCGGACGGCCTCCGCCGTCGCACGCGAGGTGGGGATCGAGCGCGTCCTGGCCGAGGTGCTCCCGCAGGACAAGGCCGTCGAGGTCCGTCGGCTCCAAAACGAGGGGAAGCTGGTGGCCATGGTGGGCGATGGGATCAACGACGCCCCCGCCCTCGCCCAGGCCGACGTGGGAATCGCCATCGGTACGGGGACGGACGTGGCGATCGAGGCCGCCGACGTCACGCTGATCTCGGGGAAGCTCGAGGGTGTGGTGACAGCCATCACGCTCAGCCGGGCCACGATGCGGAACATCCGGCAGAACATCGTCTTCGCGTTCGGCTACAACGCCGCTGGGATCCCCGTCGCGGCCGGTGCTCTCTACGCGGCGGCCGGCGTGCTGCTCGATCCGATGATCGCGGCGGCGGCGATGGCGCTGTCCTCGCTGTCGGTGGTCACGAACGCCAACCGCCTCCGGCGCTATCGCGTCCGGGCCGGTTCCCGCTAGCTCCCGGGCATCCCCGTGGGGATCTCGGTCACCGGGTACGGGGGCTCGAAGTCCGAGTCCGAGACCTCGGTGGAGACCTCGGTGGCCTCCATCCGGAAGCTCCCCTCGGTCGCGCTCTCCGCCGCGATCAGCAGCGGCACGCCGCTCTCCGAGAAGCACCACTCGGCCGCTCCCGCCTCCCCCTCGACCTCCCCGGCGGCCGTGTAGCAGAACCCCTGGACCCCGCCGATGGTCCGCTCGGAGGTCTGGACCTCGGCTCCGCCCAGCGAGGTCTCGATCTGCTGCTGCAGGGCCTCGGGATCGCTGAACAGCTCGGCGAAGGGCGCGCCGGCCGCCGCCCCGGCCTGTTCCGGCGGGAAGAGCAGGCACCCGGCCTCCTCGCCCGCGCCGCCGCACAGGAACGTGCCTTGGGGGCTGCCGATCAGGATCGCGGTCTCACCCTCGGACAGGATGTCCATGCGCCACCGGTCCGGCGGGCTCCAGTACAGGACGAACCGACCCGGCGCGCCGGCGTCCGGCCCGCTGGTCGTCACGTCGTAGGCCACGCGGGCGTCCGTCTCGGCCCACCGCTCGCCGAACGCGGTGAGCTGCTCGGCGGCGTTCCCCTGAGGGAGCTCGTCGCCGGCCCCGCCGTTCCCGTTCGGGGATGGACCCCCGCCGTTGCAGGCCGCCGCGACGAGCAGGGCGGTGGCCGACATCGTGAGCAGAAGGCGCCCACGCAGGCTCGTCTTGCGAGCTTCCCTGGACATCGTGCGATCACTCCCCCGGCACCGCCTTCGCAGCGCCTCGTTGCGGACGGGCCCAAGCATATCGGCGGCACCGGACGGCGACGACCGAGCGGCGTGGGGCCCCGGGGTCAGCGCCGGGCCACCGGGATCACCAGGCGGATCGCCGAGTGGGTGTCCGAGAAGGCCGCGATCTTGTTGTCGACGAGCCCGGCGTCCAGGCCGGCCCGCATGGCGTGGTTCTGGTTGGCCTCCTTCGAGCCCTTCCTGGTGATCACCCACACGGCGCCGTCCCTGCGCAGGTACGGCTCGATGCCGGCCACGTCCCCGAGCTGGGCGGCCGTCTCCGCGCCCAGGATCACGAGGTCGGACCCCCTCCGCCGGCGGAGCGACAGGTCGGCGCCCCGCTCCCGGAGGAGCTCGAGGAACCAAGGGGCGTCGACGCGGAGGACGGACACCCTCATGCCCGGCTTCACGCCGAGCTTGTCCAGCAGCGGCCGCTCCTCCAAGGCGCCCCAGGCTACCCGGAGCCCGGTCAGTCGGGGAGGGTGGTGAGGCCTTCGGCCGGCGCCGAGACCAGGGCCGCCATGTTCCCCTCGGGGTGGCGGTTCTCCATCATCAGCTGGTGCGCCGTGGGGATCTCGGCGAACGAGAACGTCCGCGAGAGGCAGGGGTCGATCCTGCCGTCCACCACCAGCTGGTTGAACGCGGCGCTCTGGTCGTCGTTGGCGAAGTGCGAGCCCTGGAGGCGCTTCTGGCGCATCCACAGGTACCGGAGGTCGGCCACGGCGCTGTAGCCCGTCGTCCCGGCGCAGATCACCACCATCCCCCCGGTGTCGCATACGAAGATGGACGTGGGGATCGTCGCCTCGCCCGGGTGCTCGAACACGATCCGGGGGCTCGTCTTCTCGCCGAGCACCTCCCAGATCGCCTTCCCGAAGGCCTTGGCCCCCTCGAACCACTGCCCGGAGGCCTCGTCATCGGTCCAGTGGGGGGGCATCCCCCAGTGGTCGAAGCCCCCCCGATCGATCGCTCCCACCGCGCCGAGCTTCTTGCAGAACTCGGCCTTGTCGTCGGAGGAGACCACCGCGACGGCCCGGCCGCCGAGCTCGCGGACCAGCTGGACGGCCATCGACCCCAGCCCGCCGGCCCCGCCCCACACCAGGACCACGTCACCCTCCCGCACGGTGTGGGGCGGCCACCCCATCAGCATCCGGTACGCGGTGGCACCCACGAGCGTCGGAGCGGCGGCCTGCTCCCAGGACAGGTGCGCCGCCTTGGGCAGGCACTGGTGGGCCTGGACCCTCGTGAACTGGGCGAACGAGCCCCAGTTCGACTCGTACCCCCAGATCCGGTACGAGTCGGCGAAGCCGGGGTCGCCGCCGGCGGCCACGAAGGGGTCGTCGGGATCCCACTGGCCGCAGTGGACCACCACGTGGTCGCCCACCCGGAGGCCCTCGACCCGGTCCCCCACCGCGTAGACGATGCCCGAGGCGTCGCTCCCGCCGATGTGGAA
>JACQTL010000104.1 GCA_016210805.1 Actinomycetota bacterium
ACCCGGTTCAGGGGGAGCCCCCTCGGCGAGCTGATCGGCTCACGGAGCGCCGGCAAGCGGATCCCCTCCTTCGTGTGGCGGGGGAACCCGGCCCTCAAGGCCCTCTTCCTGCGGTCCCTGTTCGAGGGCGCCGGCTCGTCCACGCTGCTACCCAGGGCCACGATCCAGGTCTGCTACTCCACGAGGAGCGAGCAGCTGGCGCAGGGGGTTCAGCAGCTCCTCCTGGAGCTCGGGGTGGTGTCGCGGCTGGTCCGGTATGCCAACGGGGAGCGCAAGGTGGTCATCTCCAACCGCCGCGACGCCCGCCTGTTCGCGCGGGACGTCGGGTTCCTGGGTCGGAAGCAGCGGCGGCTCGAGGAGCAGCTGTCGCGGGTCCCCCTGCGCAGCACGGCGATGAGCTCCGATCACGTCCCCTTCGTTGCCGACTACGTCCGGTCCAGCCACATGGCCCGATGGACGGACCGGGAGTGGCTCGGGAAGCACAACATCGACCGGATCGAGCGGTGGGAGCGTGACCGCGACGAGATCCTGGCCCACCTGTCGAACGATGAGGTCCGCCGGGTGATCGAGCCGCTCGTGGACGGGACGCACTACTTCGCCGAGGTCGCCTCGATCGAGGATGCCGGCGAGCAGCCCGTCTTCTCGCTCCGGGTGGACTCCGACGACCACGCCTTCATCACCAGCGGGTTCGTGAGCCACAACACCGAGTCGCGGCTGTCGCCGCTCTCCATGGAGCTGCTCCGGGACCTGGACGCCGAGACGGTCGACTTCGTCCCCAACTACGACGGCTACGAGCAGGAGCCCCTCGTGCTCCCGGCCCGGTTCCCCAACGTCCTGGTGAACGGGGCCGGCGGGATCGCGGTGGGGATGGCGACGAACATCCCGCCCCACAACCTCGGTGAGGTGATCGACGGCGTGATCGCCGCGATCGAAAACCCGGACGTCACCCCCGCCGAGCTGATGGAGCACATCAGGGGGCCGGACTTCCCGACCGGCGGGACCATCATGGGCCGGGACGGGATCCGCGACATGTACGAGACCGGGCGGGGCTCGATCAGGATGCGCTCGGTCACCCAGGTGGAGGAGTCCTCCCAGGGCCGCATGCGCATCGTGGTCACCGAGGTCCCCTACCAGGTCAACCCGGAGTCGCTGCTCAAGAAGATCGCCCTCCTCCGCAAGGAGGGGAAGGTCAGGGACATCGCCTCCGACACGGCCACCCGGCAGGCCATCCGGAACGAGTCCCGGACCGACCTACGACTGGTCATCGAGCTCCGCCAGGGAGCCAACCCCCACGTCGTCCTGAACCAGCTCTACAAGCACACGCAGCTCCAGGAGTCGTTCGGGGCGATCATGCTCACGATCGTCGACGGCGTCCCCAAGGTCCTCGACCTGGCCTCGATCCTCCAGGAGTACGTCCGCCACCAGGTCGACGTGGTCACCCGCCGGACCCGGTTCCACCTCCGCAAGGCCGAGGAGCGGGACCACATCGTCCTCGGGCTCCTGATCGCCCTCGACAACCTCGACGAGGTCATCAAGATCATCAGGGGCTCGAACGACGGCGAGGACGCCCGCAAGAAGCTCATGAAGCGGTTCAAGCTCTCGGAGGTCCAGGCCAACCACATCCTGGACATGCCGCTCCGCCGCCTGACCAGGCTGGCCCGGGCGGAGCTCGAGAAGGAGCACGAGGAGCTCCTGGAGCGGATCGCCTACCTGAAGTCCCTGCTGGCCGACCCGGCCATGCTCCGGGCGGTCATCAAGGAGGAGCTCGCCGAGATCAAGGAGAGGTACGCCGACCGCAGGCGGACCCAGCTCAGGGCGGCGGAGGGAGAGCTCGAGATCGAGGACCTCATCGCCGAGGAGGACGTCGTGGTCACGGTGTCCCGGGCCGGCTACGTGAAGCGGCTCCCCATGGACACCTACCGCCGGCAGGGGCGCGGGGGCAGGGGCGTGCGCGGCGCCAACCTCAAGGAGGAGGACGTCGTCTCCCACGTGTTCACCACGACCACCCACTACTGGATCCTGTTCTTCACGTCGAAGGGCCGGGTCTACCGGGTGAAGGTCCACGAGATCCCCGAGGGCTCCCGGACCGCGAGGGGCCTGTTCGCGGCGAACCTCCCCGGGGTCGTGGTCGACGCCGACGAGAGGATCGCCGCGGTGATGGAGCTCAAGGACTACGAGGCCGCGCCGTTCGTCGTGTTCGCCACGAGGAACGGGATGGTCAAGAAGTCCCGGCTTCCGGAGTACGACTCGCCCCGCACCGGGCTGATCGCCATCACCCTGAAGGATGGCGACGAGCTGATCGACGTGATGCTCACCGACGGCAGGGACGACGTCCTCCTGGTGTCCCGCAAGGGCCAGGCCATCCGGTTCAGGGAGAGCGCGGTGCGGCCCATGGGCCGCCCCGCCGCGGGCGTCATCGGGATCCGCCTCGCCCAGGGCGACGAGGTCATCTCCCTGGCCCGGGCCACGCCGGGGGAGGACCTCATCAGCGTCACGGAGAACGGGTACGGCAAACGGACCAAGATTGAGCTTTTCCCCACCAAGGGCCGGGGCGGCAAGGGCGTGATCGCGGCCCGGCTGACCTCCCGGACGGGGCTCCTGGCCGGGGCCTTCGTGGGCCCCAAGGACCGCGACCTGTTCGTGATCTCGTCCTCGGGCATCGTGATCCGGGTTGATCCGGGCACGATCCGGCGGGTCGGGCGGCCCAGCCAGGGCGTCCGCACGATGCGGATCGACGAGGGGGGCAAGGTCGTGGCCATCGCCCCCGTCGTGGCCCAGGCCGACAACGGCGAGTAGGCGGCCGGCGGAGGCATCCTTGCCAGCGTCGCCCCGCGCGCCCCGCAGACGCCGCCGCCGCCCCGACCCCGAGGCCCTCCGCCGGGAGCTCCTCCACCTGGCCGAGCTCGACCGGAAGGCCCACCGGACCGGCCGGTTCGACGCCGCCCTCCGGGAGGCCAACACGACCCGGCTCCGCGAGATCCTCCTGGAGGTGGGATGGCCGGGCCGGTCCGTCGTGGGCGACGAGGGCGCCGACGCGGCGTGGCTCATCGCGCTGCACGCCGACCAGGACCCGCGGTTCCAGCGCCTCGCCGCCGACCTCCTGGAGCGCGCCGTCCTGGGGGGCGAGGCGCCCGGCCGCCACCTGGCCTATCTGATCGACCGCCTCCGGGTCCGGGCCGGCGAGCCCCAGGTGTACGGGACCCAGATCACGGTCGAGGAGCGAGCGGTCGTGGCCTACCCGGTGGAGGACCGGGGGGGCCTCGACGAGCGCCGCCGGCTGGTGGGCCTGGAGCCGATCGAGGAGTACCTCACCGAGGCCGCCGCCCGGCACGCCGCCGGCCAGCCCCTGGAGCCGTAGCCGCGGCGGACCGCCGCCGGGCTACGTCCAGCAGAACGCGGTGACCGGCGTCACCGCGGCGACCTCGGCGGAGGCCGGGCTGTGGCGGCCCTCGCCGGACGCCACCGCCTCCATCACGTAGTGGTAGGTCGTGCTCCCACCGAGCCCGGGGTCCCGGTAGGTGGTGGTGCCCCGCCCGGGCACCTCGGCGACCAGCTCGTACGGGCCTCCCGGCTCCGTGGACCGGTACACCTCGTAGCCGTCGGCGAACGACGACGTCGTGGCCGTCCAGGACAGGTCCACGCGGACCCTGAAGAACCCGTCGCACGAGCCGGCGGCGGAGAGGCCCTCCGGCGCGTAGAGGGGCTCCACGGGAGGGGAGACTGGCGCCCCCCGGGTCTCGACCCGGTCGCCGGCGTCCCGGGGGAGGGCGGCCACGGCCGGGGCCGCCCCCACGGCCACGGCCAGGAGCCCGGCCACCAGGGGCCACCGCCGGAGCGGCCACCGGCGCCGGCCGGCCCGCCGGGCCCTGGGGAGGACGCCGGTGGTCGTTCCCACGGCCCCCGTGGTGGCGGCGTGGGGCTCCCGGATCGTGGTGTGCGGCGTGGGGGCCGGCGGCCGCCGGGTGAGCCCCGGAGGGGCGGGCGGGGACCGCACGGGGTCGGGCTCCTCGAGGACGTCCGGGGTGGCACGATGGGTTCCCGGCGGGCTGAACCGGGCCAGGTCCATCCGGAGGTCCCGGGCCGTGCGGTACCTGTCTCTGGGGTCCTTGGCCAGGCACCGCATCACCGCTCGGTCCAGGGCCGGGGGGATCTGGGGGGCCAGCCGGAGCGGCGGCACCGGGAGCTCCTCGAGGTGCCGGTAGACGATCGCGGCGGCCGTCTCGCCCCGGAAGGGCGGCACCCCGGTGAGCATCTCGTAGAGGACGACCCCCAGGGAGTAGACGTCGGACCGCTCGTCGGCCGGCGTCCCCCTGGCCTGCTCCGGGGAGCAGTACACGGCGGTCCCGTGGCCGGCCGGCGAACCGGACAGGGGGGTCCACCACACGGCCCTGGCGATCCCGAAGTCCAGGACCTTCACGTCGTCAGGTGGGGTCACCATCACGTTCCCGGGGGTCACGTCCCGGTGCACGATCCCCCGGCCGTGGGCGAAGGCCAGGGCTCCGGCGACCTGCTCGGCGAGCCGGGCCGCCCGGGCCGGGGCCAGGGGCGCCTCCTCCCAGATCACCCGCGCCAGTGGCCGCCCGGGGACCAGCTCCATCACCAGGAACGGGCGCTCCCCGTCGGGCCCCTCGTCGACGCCGGCGTCGTGGACGGCCACGATGCTCGGGTGGGACAGGGAGGCCGCGGCGCGGGCCTCCCGCCGGAACCGGGCCAGGAACTGCCGGTCGGCGGCCAGGCCGGAACGGAGGACCTTGACGGCGACCCGACGCCCGAGCAGGCGGTCGGTGGCCTCGTAGACCTCGGCCATGCCGCCCCGGCCGAGAAGGGAACGGACCTCGTAGCGCCCGCCGATGGGCCCCCAGCCCAGGTACCTGCTCCCGAGGACCGCCTGCTCCGCCATCCGGCCACGATGGTACCGGGCCCCGGCCTGGAAGGGGCGGGGCTCCGTCCCCTTCCCGGGAGCGGGGCCGGATGCGCCATGATTGGGCCGTGGACGACGCGCTGGGGATCGGGCTGGTCGCGGGCGGGGCCGCGCTCGGGATCGCGCTCGCCTTCCTGCTTCGGGCCCGTCTCCCCGGGCCCGCGGTGGCCGTGGGGCTGGGGGCGGCGGGTGCGCTCATCGGGGCCGGTGGCCTGCTCCTGCAGGAACGGGCCGGCCCGGCCGACTGGGTGGTGGCCGTGGCGGGCCTCGCCGTCCTGGTGCCGTTCCACGTCCGGGTGGTGCTGGGCCCCCTGGGCCGCCGGGCGGGGACCTGACCCCGAGGCGAGCCCGTGCCCGGCGGACACGAGATCCTCGAGCACACCGCCGACGTCGGGATCCACGCGTGGGGTGACACCACGGCCGAAGCGTTCGAGAACGCCGCGGCGGCCCTGGCCGAGATCCTCGGTGCCCGGCCCCTGCCAGGCGCGCCCCGGGCCGTTCGGCCGGTCCGGGCCGCCGGCAGCGACCTCGGAGCCCTCCTCGTCGAGTTCCTGAACGAGCTGCTTCTCCTGCACGAGACCGAGGAGGCGGCCCTGGGGCCGGTGCGGGTGACGGCGATCCGGGACGGCGGAGCCGGGGTCGAGCTCGAGGCCGAGGCCGAGGCCGGGCCGGTGGCCGGCGAGCCGGAGGGCACCGCCCTGAAGGCGGCCACCTACCATCTCCTGGAGGTCCGGGAGGGGCCGGAGGGCGTGGACGCCCGGGTCTACCTGGACGTGTGAGCGGGGCCCGGGCGCCGGGGGAGGGACCGGTGCCTCAGCAGGACGTCTTGGTCTCGGCGATGCAGGTGTCCTGGCCGGGGCCCCCGTAGGCCCAGTCGGTGCCATCGCTCCCGAACAGGCCGTCGTTCCCGCCCCGGCCGTACAGATGGTCGTTCCCGAAGTAGCCGACGAGCTTGTTGTTCGCGGCGTTCCCGTAGAGCCGGTCGGCGAGCTTCGAGCCGAACAGTCGCTCGATGCCGGCCAGGGTGTCCGATCCCTCGCCGGCCGCCGCGCCCGTTCGCAGGTCGGCCACGATCGGCGACTTCGACTCCCAGAAGTAGGCGGTGTCGACCCCCTTGCCCCCGTAGAGGCGGTCGTCGCCGAGGAGGCCCAGGAGGTTGTCGTCCCCCGGGCCCCCGTACATCACGTCGTCGTCCACGCCGCCGTAGAGGTCGTCGGGCCCGGCGTTCCCGTACAGGACGTTGCTCCCGTCGCCCCCGTAGAGGTCGTCGTGCTCGCCCCCGCCGCGCAGGACGTCGTCGCCCTCCCCGCCCCGCATGTAGTCCTCCTCGGGGCCGCCCCACAGCCGGTCGTCGCCCTCGCCGCCCTCGAGGTAGTCGTACCCGTCCTCGCCCCAGATGAGGTCGGCGCCCTCCGCGCCCTCGAGGTAGTCGTCGCCGTCGCCCCCGCAGATCAGGTCGTCGCCGCCCTCTCCGTCCAGGTAGTCGTTCCCGCCCAGGCCCACGATCACGTCGGGCCCGCCGGTTCCGTCGATCCAGTCCACGCCCTCGGTCCCGACGATCGTGGCCGGAAGCCCCCCACAGGTCAGGTCGGCGAGAGCGGGCTGCGCGGCCAAGGATGGAAGGACGATCCCGGCCAGGGCGGTCACGACGAGGGCCGCGCGCCAGCGGCGCGGGCCGGCACGAAGAGACGACATGGGTCCTGCACCCCCCGAGCCCAACGTACTTCGCTATCGGCGCGCCGAGGGGGGATATTGAGTCGCGGAGGCCGCATGACCGATCGGGAGCGCCAGACGTCGTCGGAGGGATCGCCGGCCCTCGAGCGGGTCGGGGACTACGAGTGGAGGGTCCCCGTGGGGACCGTGCCCGGGATGCGGGTGCCCGGCATCGTGTTCGGCACCGAGGACCTGGTGGCGAAGGCGGCCGAGGACCGGGCCCTCTTCCAGGTGGCCAACGTGGCCACCCTCCCGGGGATCGTGGAGGCCTCCTACGCCATGCCCGACATCCACTGGGGCTACGGGTTCCCGATCGGGGGGGTCGCGGCCACCGACGCGGAGGAGGGGGTGGTCTCTCCCGGCGGCGTGGGCTTCGACATCGCGTGCGGGGTGCGGCTGATCC
>JACQTL010000132.1 GCA_016210805.1 Actinomycetota bacterium
ACTTCAGCCTGGCCGACCGGGGCGTCGTGCCCGGCTCGACCATCACCCAGCTGGTCCTCGTCATCGAGGAGGGCCGGCCGGGGCCGGAGTTCCCGTCGTTCAACGCGACGGAGAAGCTGATCCAGGCCTGCAAGATCACCAACTTCTGGCCGCCCGGCGAGGCGGAGCTGTGGGAGACGATCCCGCCCTTCGAGGAGGGGGCCTGCGCCGAGGGCACGCGTCAGGAGGGCGAGACCCCCGACCAGCCCACCACCTGGACCTTCGACCTGACCGCCCTGGCCGCGGAGTGGGGGACCGACCCGTTCGCCAACAACGGCGTGATGCTGGTGGGCGTCCCGGGGGCGGGCGGCCCCCAGGACAGCTGGCAGATCAACCTGAAGATCCCCGCCCGGGACGACGTGGCCACCCCGAACAACGAGTACGACGACACCCAGGCCCGGACCTACGTGCTGCTCCAGTTCCAGCCCGGCGCGCCGGCGGACGTCGGCTCGACCCCCGTCTCGCCGGTGGGTGGCTCGACGGGTGGTGGGACGACGACCCTGAACGGCGACCCGCTGGGAGGCTCGACCGCCGGAGGAGCCGGCTCGGGCGACGCCGGAGCCGGCACGGGGTTCGACTCGACGGCCGGCGGCGACGCGGGGGGGAACCAGGAGCAGCCCCCGCTGATCCCGCTGGCCGGGCCCAGGTTCCCCTGGTACGTCTGGCTGCTCATCCCCGTGGCCCTGGCCGCGTCCGCGGCCGTCCGGGCCGCCCTCCTGGAGGCCGCGCCGGGAGGCCGGCCCGACGGCGTGATCGCCGCGATCCGGCGCCGGGGCGCCGAACTCCGGGGCGAGGCCGGGCCGCAGGGAAGCTGAAGGAGGACGAGGAGACATGACCCGCCGACCCGCGCCCTGGATCGTCTGGCTCGCCGCTACCGTGCTCGTGGCCGTGGCCTGCGGTCAGTACCCGGGCACCTACCCGGAGGGGTACGGGCAGGGCGGGGCCGTGGCCGGGTACGTGGACCCGACCACCGGCGAGTTCGTCCCCGCCGAGGGGGGCGCGGTCGCGGGCGGTGGCCTCCAGGGAGGCGGTCTCTCCGGCGGCACCGGCGGCACGACGGGAGGGGTCCTGGTGGGCGGTGGGGGCACCGGTGGTGCCGGGACCGGCGACGGCGGGGCCGTGGGCGGCGGAGGCGGCGACACCGGCGGCACCGTCCCCACGGGCGGAGACGCGACCGGGGTCACCGCGGACACGATCACGATCGGCATCCACGCTCCCCTGACCGGAGCGGCGCCGCTCAAGTCCGAGTCGTTCAGCCAGGGCAAGGACCTCTACTGGAACAACGCCGGCGAGGGCGGCGGCGTCGTGAAGATCTTCGGCCGGAGCGTCAAGGTGGTCTTCAAGGACGACCGGTACAACCCCTCCTACGCCCGCCTGGTCTGCCAGCAGATGATCGAGCAGGACAAGGTGTTCCTCCTGATCGGCGGGGGGGGCACGGACCAGATCCAGGCCTGCGCCCAGCTCGCGGCGAGCCGGGGCGTCCCGTACCTCTCGTCGGGGGTCACGCAGGTCGGTCTCACCAGCCTCCAGAACTACTTCGCGATCTCGATGTCGTACGCGCAGCAGGCTCCCATGCTCGCCTCCTACATCAAGAAGAACTTCACCTCCGACGCAGGCCGGGTGGCCATGGTGGCCACGAACACGGCCAACTTCGACGACGCCGTGCAGGCCTTCACCCAGGCCTTCCCGGGAGTGACGGTGTTCCGTCCGGACAAGAACGAGCGGGGCTCGTCGATGGCCACGAACCTGTGCATCGGGACCCAGAAGCGTTTCGACGTCGTCTTCCCGCTCACCGCGCCCGTGTACTACCTGGAGATGGCCCACGCGGCGTCGTGCCACCCCCAGTACGCGGGGGTGGGCATCACGATGGGGCTCGACGCCGTGGCCACCGGCGGGTGCCCCGACACGGCCGGGGCCGTCTTCTTCTCCCCGGGGCCGGCCTTCGCCGACAGCGACAAGTTCGACAAGCGGTTCCGGGCCGCCGGGGGGTCGGACGACATCCAGTTCCTGCTGTGGGGCCTGTCCAACCAGCTCCATCAGCTCTTCGCGAACGCTGGGGCCAACCTCACCAGGGAGCAGTTCATCGGGGCCACCGAGCAGGCCGTGGTGGACGGGCCGGGGATCCCGCGTCTCGAGTACTCGCCCTCCAACCACTTCGGGGCCAAGCAGCTCAACATCCTCCAGAACCTTTGCAACCCGGCCCGCTACGTGACCCTCGCCGCCGACGTGAGCAGCATCTGACAGGGAGGACCCCAAGATGCGCTTCCTGATCGCCGGCCTGTTCGAGGGAGCGGTGTTCGGGCTCCTGGCCGTCGGCCTCGTCCTGGTCTACAAGGGAGCCAGGGTCTTCAACTTCGCCCAGGGCGAGTTCGGGACCGTGGCCGCGTTCACGGTGTGGGCCCTCCTGGGGGCGGGGTGGCCCTACCCGGCCGCGATCGTCGTGGGCCTGCTGGCCGCGGTGGTGACCGGGCTGATCATGGAGCGGCTGGTGGTCCGGCCCCTCCTGGACGCCTCCCGGATCACGCTGCTCGTGGCCACGGTGGGGTTCGCGCTGTTCATCATCGCGATCACCGTGCTGGCCGCCCAGCCCGAGCCCCGGTCCCTCCAGCCCCTGATCGGCGGGGAGGACCGCGACATCCTCGGCGCCGCGGTGAGCCCGCAGCGGATGGTGATCGCGCTCGTGCTGATCGGCCTGGCCGTGGCCCTGGCCTGGTTCTTCAACCGGACCAACCGGGGACTCGCCGTGCTGGCCACGTCGCAGGACGCCCTGGCCACCAGGGCGGTGGGGATCAGCGTGCCGGGGATGTCCCGGTTCATCTGGGGGTTCGCGGCGCTCCTGGGGGGCATCGCCGGGGTCCTCCAGGCGCCGATCGACATCTTCTACCCGGGGTTCATGACCCGGACGTCCCTCGTGCCCGCCTTCACCGCCGCGGTCCTGGGCGGGTTCACCAGCCTGCCCGGCGCGTTCCTAGGCGGCGAGCTGGTCGGCGTCGTCCACAGCCTCGGCCTGCACGTCCTCAAGGACAACTGGAACGTCCCGGGGGCCGGCGAGCTGACCCTCTTCGTTCTCCTGCTGGCGGTGCTGCTGGCCCGCCCGCAGGGGCTGCTCGGGAAGGAGGCCTAGGGCGATGGCTGACGTCGCGGCCCGCGTCTCGCTGGCTCCGGCCGGCACCGGCCACCGGCTGACCACGTCGGGGATCGTGGCCCGCACCGTCGTGGCCTCGCTCATCGCCGGGGCGGTCCTCGGCCTGCCCCTTCTCACCGCCGACTTCTGGGACCAGGCCATCGGCCTGGCCGCGATCTACGCGATCATCGGCCTGTCGGTGAACATCATCACCGGCCACGCCGGCCAGATCTCCCTGGGGCACCAGGCCTTCGTGGGGATCGGCGCCTTCGTTTCGGCGTTCCTGATCGGGACCATCCCCCAGATCGGGTTCACCGGCGTCCTGATGGTGGCCGGCGCCGCGGGGGGGGCTATGGCCCTCGTCCTCGGGCTGGTGGCCCTCCGGATCCGGGGCCTCTACCTCGCCCTGCTCACCCTGGCGTTCGGGCTCATGGCCGAGACGACGCTGTTCAACTGGCGGGCGTTCACGGGAGGCGGGGCCGGCGCGCCCGCCCCCCGGCCCCTCGCCCTCCAGACGGACCAGGCCTTCGCGTACTTCTGCCTGGCCACGGTGGCCGCGGTCCTGTTCCTGGACTGGCGGCTGGTGAAGACGCGGGCCGGGCGAGCCATCGTCTCGGTCCGGAACGACGAGCGGGTCGCCGCCACGCTGGGGATCAACGTCACCGGCTACAAGCTGCTCGCCTTCGTCCTGGGCGGGCTGGTCGCCGGGGTGGCCGGCTCCCTGTTCGCCCACTGGAACCAGTTCGTCCAGGCCGCCGACTTCGGGCTGGAGCAGGCCCTGGTGTGGATCCTGATGGCCGTGGTCGGCGGGCTGGGTTCGCGGGCCGGCGTGGTGATCGGCTCGGCGTTCTTCGCCCTGTTCCCGGTGCTCCTTGACACCTTCGTGGCCTCGGACGTGGGGACGATCCGGATCCCCTTCACCGACGTCGAGTTCCTGGCCGCCACGCTCGTGCCCCTGCTGGGAGCCCTCCTCCTGCTCCTCACGATCACCCTCTACCCCGGAGGGATCGGCCAGCAGCTCCTCCCGATCCGCCGGTGGCTGGCCGGGGGGCCGTTCGTGGAGCACGGCCACCGCGGGACCCACGTGGTGGAGCCCGGAGGGCCGGCGGGGAGCCCCGCCCTCGCCGAGCCGACCGTGGAGATCCCCGCCGTGGGCGCCGCCCTGGAGGTTGAGGGGCCCGTGGAGGGCTCCTCGGAGCCGACCACCGAGATCGCGGTGGTGGGAGGCGTGGACGCATGAGCGCCATGCTCGAGGTCCGCGACATGTCGATCCGGTTCGGGGGCCTCCAGGCCCTCGAGGGCGTGGACCTCGACGTGGGCGAGTGGGAGATCGTGGGTCTCATCGGCCCGAACGGGGCCGGGAAGACGACCCTCTTCAACTGCATGACCGGGATCTACGGGCCCGACACGGGGACCGTGGCCTACCGGGGCCAGGACCTGACCGAGCTCCCCACCCACCGCCGGGTGGCCATGGGCATGGGACGGACCTGGCAGAACCTCGGTGTGGTGAGGTCGCTCACCGTCCTGGAGAACGTCCTGACCGCCCAGCACGCCCACGCGGGCTACCACCCGATCTCCGGGATCCTGGGGCTCCCGGCCACCTTCGTCCACGAGACCCAGGCCCGGCGCGACGCCCGCGAGATCCTCGACTTCTTGGGGCTGCTCTCGATCGCCAACGAGCGGGTCGGCGACCTCCCCTACGGCACCCAGAAGCTCTGCGACCTGGCCATGGCCCTGGCCACCGACCCGGAGATCCTGCTCCTCGACGAGCCCTCCTCCGGGATGGGGCCGGAGGAGGCCCACCACCTCGGGGAGACCCTCCGGTTCTTCCGCGACGCCCTCAACCTCACGATCCTGATGATCGAGCACCACGTCCCCCTCGTGGTGGGGGTCTGCGACTACGTCTACGTGCTGAACTTCGGGCGGATCCTGGCCCGGGGCCTCCCCGAGGACGTCCAGCGCCACCCCGAGGTCATCGCGGCCTACCTGGGCGAGGAGGCCGGCGAGGAGGCCGGGCTCGATCCCGGCACGCAGGACACGATCACGTTGCCCGTGATCCAGGAGGACGAGGAGGTGGGGAGTGGCGCTCCTCGAGGTCCGTGACCTCCGGACCGGGTACGGGCACGTGCCGGTCCTCCACGGGGTCTCGTTCTCGGTCGACGAGGGCGAGACGGCCGTGATGCTCGGGCTGAACGGCGCCGGCAAGACCACGTGCATGCTGGCCGTGGCCGGCCTGCTCAGGAGGTGGGGCGGCGAGGTCCTGTTCGATGGGCGCCCGGTCGGTAAGCACCAGGACTCCAGGGCCATGACCAGGCTCGGCGTGGTGCTGGTCCCGGAGGGCCGCCACGTCTTCCCCGGGCTCTCCGTGCAGAACAACCTCCGGCTGGGGGCCTGGCCCGTCCGCAGGCATCCCCGGAAGGTGAAGGCGAACACGGACCGCGTGTTCGACGTGTTCCCGCTCCTGGCCGAGCGGCGCCACCAGCTCGCCGGCACGCTCTCGGGGGGCGAGCAGCAGATGCTCGCCCTTGGCCGCGGGCTGATGGGCTCGCCCCGGCTCCTCCTGATCGACGAGGCCTCGCTGGGCCTGTCCCCCGTGCTGGCCCAGCAGGTGTTCCAGGCGGCCCGGCGGATCAACTCCGAGGGGGTCACCGTGCTGATGGTCGAGCAGAACGCCGGGGCCCTGAGCCTGGCCGACCGGGCCCTGCTGATGCAGAAGGGCCGGATCGCGATGGAGGGCTCGGGCGCCGACCTGATGAGCGAGTCGGCCCTCCGCCAGGCCTACCTGGGCGCCCCGGCCTGATCCTCCGCGGCCTCCTCGGCCCCTTCCTCGATGAGCTCGTCGGCGTCGTCGGTCGCCCCGGGGGGCCCGCAGACCCGACAGGGCTCGAGGGAGCGGGCCATGGCCCCCTCCACGGTGAGGATCTCGAGCTCCGGCTTGCCCGACACCAGCTTGCAGTCGAGCCGGTGGTACGTGGAGCGCCCGGCCACGACCCGGCCGTCGCCGTTCCCGTGGCCCGGCTCCGGGCCCGTCACGCGGACGGGCCGCAGGGACCCGGAGAGCTGCTGCACGTAGTCGCCGAGACGGACCCGCTCCGCCCGGATCTGGGAGATCACCAGGAGGCCCACGCCGAACACGATGAGCCCGAGCCCGGACGCGCCGGCGGAGAGCAGGTAGGGCAGCTGGCAGTCGGGACACGTGACCTTGGCCATCCCGTTCCAGCCGATCGCGATCACCGTGAAGCCCGCCAGGCAGAAGAGCAGCCCGAGACCGCGGGCGAACTGGATCTGTCGCTCTCCACGGGTGCGGCGCATCGTCCCGACCTCCCCGTCCTCAAGCAGTGCTAGCCGGAGGAACCTACCCGCCCAGCGCCCCGCTCATGCCTGCGAGGCGCGGGTATGCTCGATGAGGATGTCCCTCCGCCTTCACGACGAGACCACGGGCGCTCTCCGCCAGGTCGAGCTGCGGCCCCGGATGGGCGTCTACGTATGTGGCATAACCCCCTACGACTCCGCCCACCTCGGGCACGCCTTCACCTACGTGCAGTTCGACGTGCTGGTCAGGTACCTCCGTCACCTTGGCGCCGACGTCGTCCACGTCCAGAACGTGACCGACGTGGACGACGACATCCTCCGGGTGGCCCGGGAGCGAGGCGTCGAGCACGGGAAGCTGGCCCGTTCGGAGAACGAGTCCTTCCGGGCGGCCATGGACGCGCTCGGGGTCCTCCGGCCCACGGAGGAGCCCTGGGCCAGCTCCTACGTCCCGGACATGATCGAGGACGTGAGGGCCCTGCTCGACGCCGGGGTGGCGTACCGGCGGGGCGGGGCCGTGTACTTCCGGGTCGGCGCCGACCCGATGTACGGGAGGCTCTCCCAGCTCGACCGGGAGGAGATGATCCGCCTGGCCGCCGAGCGGGGCGGCCGCCCGGACGACCCCCTGAAGGACGATCCACTGGACTTCGTGCTCTGGCAGCCTTCCGAGGAGGGCGATCCCGTGTGGGAGAGCCCGTGGGGGCCCGGGCGGCCGGGCTGGCACATCGAGTGCTCCACGATGGCCCGGCGGATCATCGGGGTCCCCGTGGACGTCCACGGCGGCGGGGTGGACCTGTCTTCCCCCACCACGAGTCCGAGATGGCCCAGGCCGAGCACGTCCCCGGCGGGGCCCCCTTCGCCCTGCACTGGATGCACGTGGCCATGGTCGACCAGGCCGGCGAGAAGATGAGCAAGTCCGGCGGCAACCTCACCTTCGTCGGCGACCTCCTGGACCGGTACCCGGCCGCCGAAATCCGCCGGTTCCTCCTCTCGCACCACTACCGGGAGCCCTGGGAGTTTCGGGAGCCGGAGCTCGCCGAGGCCGCCCGGTCGGAGGAGCCGGCCCCGGTGGTCCCGCCCGGCCGCCTCCGCGAGGAGTTCTTCGCCGCCCTGGACCACGACCTCGACACCCCCGCCGCCCTGCGGATCCTCGACCTGGCCCGCGAGGCCCCGAGAACCGAGGACCTCGTGGAGGAGGCCGAGCGGATCCTGGGACTGGAGTGAGGGCGCGCGACGCGCCTCGAGGCAGTACAGGCTCTTGATCACTCCGGCACCTGGACTCAGGTCGGGCCGTCCAACGGCAGTGACCCCGCCTTCGGGAAGGGATACGCGAGGGGAGAAACCGGTCGGTACGGGGGCACCGCCACCGGGGCCCTGGATCATCACAAGTCGCTGAAGTTCAAGACGTGTGAGAGTTGCTCGAATCTCTGGGATCCATGGAACGAGAACATCGTCGACTGGGACACGATCTCCAACTGGCACCGGAAGTGGATCTCGGATACGGCCTATTGCACCGTAAAGGACGGGACCAACAACGACTGCCCATCGCCGTAGGGAGGAGCGGTCAAGATGAACCGGCGAGCGGTCCAAGCCGCGGTGGTGCTCTCGTCTCTCGTTGTCGTCGCCTGTGGAAGGCGCGGCGACGTGGGGTCCCGTCCTCCAGCCGACGCGGGGAACGGGGCTCCTTCTGTCGATTGGTCCAACCCCATAGGAGGCATCCCGGTCGACACGGCGGCGGAAGCGCAGGGATACGTCGCGTTCGCGGTCCGGGTTCCGGAGGGCGTCGGAACGGTGCGCGAGATACTCGTTTCGTCCCCGGAGGAGGTTTCTCGAGAGAGCCGAGGGGTCGCTTTCCTGATGGATCATCCGTCCCTGGGGTTAGTGGTCGTCATCGAGCACTTCCCCGACGTCCCCGTAGAGGACTACGAGGCGGCGGCCCAGCGCGTCGCGGACGCGGACGACCCCGGGACGGAGGACGGTACGGGCCGCGTCACCACTGTTCGGGGAGGTAAGCCTGCGTTGGTGACGGTCTCACCAGACGGAAGCCGGAGCACGATCTTCTGGCTGGAGGACGGGGTCGAGTTCGTCGTCCGGGGGCCCGACCTGAACGAGTCCGAGGCGCTCGGCGTGATCGAGAGCCTGGAGCTTTCCCCGGTGGCCGCCTGACACCGACCCCGGCGACCCTTGGCTACACGGGCCGGAGGCGGGCTGCCCGCTCGGGGAGGACCTCGTCGATCAGGCCGTAGGCCAGGGCCTCCTCGGCCGAGAACCAGCGGTCGCGGTCGGTGTCCTCCCTGATCCGCTCGACGGGCTGGCCGGTCCGCTCGGCCAGGATCTCGTCGATCCGCCGGCGGAGGTGGAGGAACTCCCGGGCCTGGATCTCCACGTCGATCGCCGAGCCCTGCACCCCTCCGTGGGGCTGGTGGAGGAGGATCCGGGAGTTCGCCGTGGCCTGCCGGCGCCCGGTTCCCGTGGCCAGGACCACCGCCGCTCCCGACGCGGCCAGGCCCAGGCACCGGGTGTGGACCGTGGAGTCGAGGGTCTGGATCGTGTCGTGGACCACGAACAGCCCGGTCACCTCGCCGCCCGGCGAGTCGATCATCAGGGTGACGTCCTCCACCGCCCGGGCGTCCAGGGCGAGCAGCTGGGCGGCCACGTCGTCGGCCAGGCCGTCCTTGATCTCGCCCCGGAGGAACACGATCCGGCGGTCGAACAGCGCGCCGTAGGTGAGCTGGGCGAGGGACGGCCGGTCGTGCTCCCCCGGGTGGGGCGGAGGGTCCCCGGGACCGATCATCGCCGCCCCCTCGCGCCCCAGGCCTCCAGCACGGCCCGCTCCTTCGCCGGGTCCAGGCCCGCCTCCACGGATCGGTCCGGGGGGAGCGTGGCCTCCCAGGCCAGGGTGTCCCGGATCGTGTCCTCGATCGGCCGGAAGGCGAGCCCGGCGGCCACCGCGCGGGACACGTCGGCGCGGTGCAGCCCGGCGTCGTCCACCCCGGGGAGCCAGAGGGGAAGCTCGCTCCACGGCTCCACCCCGGCCTCGAGGATCGCGTCCGGATCCACCCACGTGAACCGGGCGTCCGAGCCGGCCACCTCCCGGCAGGCCGACAGCAGCCGCTCGAAGGTGAGCTCCTCGGCCGGGCCGGTGGCGTTGAACGTCCCGGCCAGGCCGGCCTCCACCGAGCGGAGCATCCACGCGGCCAGGTCGCGAGCGTCGATCAGCTGCACGGGCTGGTCGGGCGGCGCCGGAGCGAGGACCTCGCCCCCGGCCGCGACCCGCCGGGGCCAGTACGTGAACCGGTCGGTGGGGTCGTGGGGTCCCACCATCAGGCCGGAGCGGACCACCAGGGCCCGGCCCGGGAACGCCTGCTCGACCTCCCGCTCGCACAGGGCCTTCAGAGGGCCGTAGGTCTCCCCGGTGATCTCCTCGACCGTGGGGTCTTCGAGGGTCCCCACCGGCGAGCCCTCGGTAGGGCCCGTACGGAACCCCGCGTACACCGAGATCGAGGACACGAAGGTGTAGTGGCCGGCCCTGCCGGCCAGGGCCCGGGCCGAGGTCCGGACCACCCGGGGCACGTAGCCGCACATGTCCACCACGGCGTCGAACGTCCGGCCGTCCAGGGCTCCGAGATCCCCGTCCCGGTCGCCCAGGACGTGCTCGGCCTCGGGGAACAGGTCGGAACCCGTCTTCCCTCTGTGGAAGAGGGTCACGGCATGCCCGGCGACGAGCGCCGCCTCGGTGAGGTGGCGACCGGTGAATCGCGTTCCGCCGATGATCAGGACGTCCAAGCAGCCCTCCCGCTCTCCCGGTTCCCGGTGCGCCGGCTCGGGGCTATCATGCAACCGTGAGGTTGCTCATCCTACCGGGCCCCGGGCCTCCACGCAACCGTTGGGTTGCGGGTTCGC
>JACQTL010000114.1 GCA_016210805.1 Actinomycetota bacterium
CATCGCCTCGTCGCTCTCGAACGACTGGTCCCTCGAGATCACCCGCACCGGGGGGTCGGCGACCTGCTCGGGGGTCAGGGGGTAAAGCGGCAGGAAGATCGAGCGCCCCTTGAAGAACGACGACTCGAAGCGCCCCACGAAGCCGAGCGTCGCGATCTCCTCTACCCGGAGAACGTCGTCCGCCACCGCAGCCGGCAGCTCGATCTCCGTGGACGCCGTGGACGTGACCCTCACGTCGAACCCGAGGGAGTCGCGCTCGTACCGGGGCCGGAACACCGAGAGGAAGACGGCGAGCATCGTCACGATGGCCAGCACGACGGCGAACACGCCCGTGGAGAGGCCGGTGCGAAGCGGCCGGCGGGCCAGGTAGGCGAGGGGCGGGCGGAGCGTGGCCCGGAGCCCCCCGGCCACCCTTCCCAGGAGGCCGGCGCCGCGCTCCACCAGCCGGAGGTTCGCCGAGGCCACGATGGACAGGCCGAACACCGCGGCGATCACGGCCCCCGTGAACACCGTGAAGAAGACGCTCGGGTCGACCTCCCCGCTCACCGAGCTGACCATCGCCGCCGACCAGGCGGCCATGGCCGCTCCGGTGACCGTGGCGTGCGTCCGCGACGAGACCCTGGACCGGAGGAGAGCCCCGGCCACGAGGATCGCGGCCAGGCCCCCGACCAGGCGGCCGCCCGGGTCCCCGGAGGCCAGGCCCCCCGCGGCCAGGACCGCGCCCCCGGCCACGAGCACGACGCGTGGCCACCGGGACCGCCGGGCCCTGGCCGGCTCGGGCAGGTCCCTGATCGCCGCGGGGATCGACATCCGGGCCGTCCGGAGCGCGGCCAGCATCACGGTGAGGAGGGTGACCACCGCGCCCCCCGCGAACGCGGCCAGGACCGTGTCCCGGTGCAGCGAGAAGCGCCACTCGAAGTCGATCAGCCCCTGGCTGAACTCCGCGAAGGACCGGGCGAATCGCTCGGAGACCAGCCTCCCGGCCCCGATCCCCACCGCCGTCCCCACCACGGCCGCGGCCAGGCTGTAGAGGGCCCCCTCCAGGACCGACAGCTGGATCAGCCCCCGCCGGGTGAGGCCCAGGGCCCTGAGGACGCCCAGGCGCCGCCGGCGCTCCTCGGCCAGCATCAGCACCAGGTTCACCACGAGGGCCGCCCCAGCGGTGAGGATCAGCACGCTCATCCCCGAGAGCATCGACGTGATCCACTCGAGCGACTCGCGCTGGAGGCGGACCTCCTCCCGCTTCACGTGGTCCACGCGGAGCCCGGCGCCCAGCCGTTCGAGGACCTCCCGCACGGCCGGCGCGGCCCGCTCGCCGCCCTCGACCCCCGACTCGAGCCCGCCCAGCGCCGACACCCGGACCACGTTGATCCCCGGTATCCCGGCCATGCGCTGGGCGGTGGGCAGGGGCGCGAACACGGCCGCCCTCAGGCCGTAGGACCCGGGGCCCACGGAGCGGGCGATCCCCGCCACGACGGCCGGGGTCCCGCCGGCGCCCGTGCCCTCCACCGTGACGGTCAGCCTGTCCCCCGGACGGGCCTCCAGACGCTCGGCGAGCTGCCGGGACAGGATCACCCCGTCCTCCCCCAGGTCGTCCCCCAGGGTCAGGGTCCCGTCGGCCAGCTCGAACGGACCGAAGGGATCCTGGGACGCCGGGTCGAACCCGATGATCCGGATCCCCGACTCCCCCTGCCGGCGGTCCAGGTCGGCCACCGACCCCACGGCCTCGAGGCCGGCCTGGACCCCGTCCACCAGGGGACCGACCCCCGCGTCGGACGCCACCTCGTCGGCCACGGCCGGGTCGAAGGGGACCCGGCCGGGCGCCGTGACCAGGAGGTCGGTCTGCCCCCACGTCCGGTAGGCGTTCCCCACGGCCGAGTCGAGGGCGGAGTCGATCCCGATCAGCGAGGCCCCGATCGCCGCGGTGCCGATCATCAGGCCTGCCACGACGAGGAGCGACTGGCCCCTCTGCCGGACGGCCTCCCGGGCGGCCAGCCGGAAAAGGAGCGGCCGGCGGAAGGCCAGGGCCGCGACCGACAGGTAGACCAGGAGGAACAGCCCCAGGGCCACCGCCCCGCCGCTCATCGGTGGCCGGGCGGACCCTCGATCATGCCGTCGCGCATCCGGATCGTCCGGGCCGCCCGCTCGGCCACGGCCGGGTTGTGGGTGACCAGCACGATGGTCTGCCCCTCGCCGTTCAGCCGGACCAGGAGCTCCATCACCGCCTCTGTGGACTCCGTGTCCAGGTTCCCGGTGGGCTCGTCGGCCCAGACCACGGAGGGCCGGTGGACCAGGGCCCGGGCCACGGCCACCCGCTGCTGCTCCCCGCCGGACAGCTGATCGGGCCGGTGCTCGGCCCTGGCGGAAAGGCCCACCTCATCGAGCGTCTCCAGGGCCCGGGCCCGGGCCTCGCGCGACCGCTCGCCCAGGAGGAGCAGGGGGATCTCGACGTTCTCGACCGCGGAGAGCACCGGGAGCAGGTTGAAGGCCTGGAACACGAACCCCATGCTCCTGGCGCGGTGCTCGGTGCGGTCGTCGTCCGACAGGGCGGCCAGGCTCCGGCCGTCGATCAGGATCTCTCCGCCGTCGATCCGCTCCAGACCGGACAGGCAGTTCAGGAGGGTCGTCTTGCCGGAGCCGGACGGGCCGACCACGGCGACCATCTCGCCGCGCCCCACCCGGAGGCTCACCCCGCGCAGGGCCTCGACCTCCGTCCCTCCCCGGTACACCTTCCTGACCCCGGAGGCGGCGACGATCGCCTCCGTCGCGGTGGCGGGAGCCTCCGCGCTTGTGAACGGCTTCACGAACCCGGCCTCGCCGGAGCGGGCCGCGGGTGGAGCCGGAGGGTCATCCCGTCTGGGCGTCGGCCGGAGCGGAGGGCCGGCCCGGGTCGGCCGGGCCGTCCCGCGTGTCGCCGGGGTGGCTGAGGTCGCCGGCATGGGCGGCCGGTCCCCCCGCCGCGGCGAGCTGCGCCTTCACCTTCGAGGCGTACTCGTCCACGTACTCCTGGTTCGACAGCAGCATGATGTCGTACATCACCTCGTCGGTGACCGACCGGAGGACGAAGCGGTCGGAGGCCTGCCCGGCGTAGCGGTCGAACCGGAGCGGCTTCCCGAACGTGACCGTGACCCTTCCCCGCAGCCGGGGGACCTTCCGGTCGAGGGGCATCACGCGCGCCGTCCCCGAGACCGCCACCGGCACAACGGGGCAGCCGGCCAGCACGGCCATGCGGGCGACCCCCGTCTTACCCCGGTACAGGCGGCCGTCCGGGCTCCGGGTCCCCTCCGGGTAGATCCCCACGACGAGGCCCCTCCCGAGCTCGCGGACCCCGGCCTGGATGGCCGCCTCGCCGGCCATGCCGCCCTCCCGGCGCACCGGGATCACGTTGAGCGCCCTGAAGAACCACCGGGTCCGGCCCCTGTCGAAGTAGTCGGACTTGCCCAGGAACACGACCCGGCGCTTGACCAGCAGCGGGATGAACAGGCTGTCCACGAAGGACAGGTGGTTGGAGGCCAGGACCACCGGGCCCTCGGCGGGCACGTTCTCCAAGCCTCGCGCCCTGGGCCGGTAGAGCAGCCGCAGCAGCGGGCCGAGAAGGACGTACTTGAGCACCCAGTAGAGCACGCGCCCTCACCCCTCGGGCGATCCTCGGGAACCGGTCCCGGGGCCGGGTATTAGACTACTACCTCGCCCTCCGCGGGGCCACGGTGCGATCGAGGGGTGAGGATGCTCGCGGCTCAGGGGTTCGGACCGCTCGAATGGACCTTCGTGGTCGCGCTGGTCGTGCTGGTCGGGGCGGCCGGCGTGTTCGCCCTCTACGTGGTGGCCCAGCTGTTCAGGAACCCGACCCGCCGTCGGGCCCGCCAGGAGCGAGGGTGACGGAGGCCGGAGGAGGCGATCGGCACCCCACGGTGCTGCTGGTCGAGGACGACGAGTCCATCCGCACCATGGTCCGCTTCAACCTGGAGCTCGCGGCCTTCTCGGTGGTGGAGGCGGGCGACGGGCTGGAGGGCCTCCTGATGGCGGACCTCCACCGGCCCGACGTGGTCGTCCTGGACCTCATGATGCCCGACGTCGACGGGGTGCGGATGCTGGGGCAGCTCCGCGGCCTCCCCGAGGGCGGGGACGTCCCGGTCGTGATAATCACGGGGAAGGCCGACGTGGGCCCAGAGGTCCGGGAGCTCGTCGGAGAGGGGAACTTCTTCACGAAGCCCTTCGACCCCGACGACCTGGTGGCCAGGGTCAGGGACCTGACCGGGGGATGACCGGGCCGGGGCCCGGCCGGGTGGACGAGCGAGGCCTGGGAGCGACATGGCGGTCGTGACGGTCTCCCGCCAGTACGGCGCCGGCGGACTGCGGGTCTCCCGGGTCCTGGCCGAGGCCCTGGGCTACCGGCTGGTGGACCGGGAGCTGGTCGAGCTCGCCGCGAGGGAGAGCGGGGTGGACCCCGAGGTGGCCCGCAACCTCGACGAGCGGGCTCCGGCCCTGGTCGAGAAGGTGGGCTTGGCCCTCGCCGCGGCGAGCCCCGAGTTCGGCCTGGGGCAGCCACCCTTCGTCGACGACCGAGCCCTGGCCGAGGGGGTCGGCCGGGTGATCAGGTCGCTGGCCTCGGCGGGCGGCTACGTGATCCTGGGACGGGGCGGCCAGGCCGTCCTGGCCGACCGTCCCGACGCCGTCCACATCCAGCTCGTCGGGAACCTCGAGGACCGGGCCCGGGCCGTCTCGGGCTGGCACTCCGTCCCCATCGAGGAGGCCAGGGAGCTCTGCCGCCAGGGGGACGCCGAGCGGGCCGGGTACGTGGAGCGGTTCCACGGGGTGGACCTGGGCGATCCGCTCCTCTACGACGCCGTGCTGAACACCTCGCGGCTCGGCCACGACGAGGCGGCGGAGGTGGCGCTGGCCGTCGTGCGGTCCCGCCTCGACGAGAAAGAGGTCAGTCCACCGCCCTGACGTCGACCACCACGGGCCGGTGGTCGGAGGCCCGCGTCACGTCGGGCCCGTCCAGCACGCGGGCCCGCTCCACCCGGATCTCCCCCGTCGAGAACAGGTAGTCGATCCGAGCCGTGGGTCCGGACGCCGGGAAGGTCTCCCCTCCCCCGTCGTCCCCGCCGGCCGCCCAGGCGTCGAACAGCCGGTCCCCGATCCACCGCGCCGCCGGCCGGTCCGGCGCCTCGTTGAGGTCCGCGCCGACGACCGCGGGGCCGGGGAGGGACGCGACCAGGTCGGTGAGCTCCTCCGCGTGCCGGCGGCGCTCCGCGGCCACCAGCCCGAGGTGCGCCGACAGCGCCCACAGCCGGACCCCCGAGCGCCCCACCCGCACGCACGTCACGCCGCGGGGATGGAAGCGCTCCGACCTGTCGAACCGGTGCACGCGCCGCTCCACCACGCGCCAGGGCGGCCGGACCAGCACCGCGTTCCGGGGGAGGCGGAGGAAGGGGGGGAGGGGTCCGTGGACGGCCTCCATGCCGAGGGCCGCGGCCACCGCCCGCAGGCGGGCGCCGGCGCCGGCCTCCTGGATCAGGGCGAGGTCGGGACGGGTCCCGTCGAGTATCCGGACGGCCGCGGCCGCGTCGTCGCGGAACCCCCGGACGTTGTAGACCGCGACCCGCAGCTCCACCGGCGGAGCGTACCGGGGTCAGGCCTCGCAGTTCACCTCGGTCTCGCCGATGCAGGCGTCGGTCCCCGCGCCGCCGTCCAGGAAGTCGACGCCCGAGCCACCGTCCAGGCCGTCGTTGCCGCCGCCACCGGACAGGACGTCTCCGCCGGCTCCCCCGGAGATCGAGTCGTTGCCGCCCCCACCCACCAGGTCGTCGCCGCCGTCCTGGCCCACGATCACGTCCGCCCCGGGGCCGCCGTCCGCGAAGTCGGCCCCCGGCCCGCCGTCCAGCGAGTCCATGCCCTCCCCGCCGACCAGGCCGTCGTCACCGCTGCCGCCGGAGAGCTCGTCGTTGCCGTTCCCCCCGGACAGGTGGTCGTTGCCCCCGCCGCCCAACAGCACGTC
>JACQTL010000117.1 GCA_016210805.1 Actinomycetota bacterium
GAGGGTCCGGTCGATCGAGGGGTTGGCGGTCAGCGTGACGATCACGCGAGCACCACCTCCACCCCCGACCGCTCGAGTGCCTCCACCGACCCGGGGTCCAGCCCGCCGTCCGTGATGAGGACGTCGACGCCCTCGATCGGAGCGAACCGGATCGCGTGCTCCTCCCCCACCTTCGTGTGGTCGGCCAGCACGACGACCTGCTTGGCGGCTCGACACATGGCTCGCTTCACGGCCGCTTCCGCGGGATCCGGCGTCGACAGCCCGCGTTCCACGCTCACCCCGTTGGTGCCGATGAACGCGACGTCGCCGTTCAGGTCGGCGAGCGTTCGCAGGGCCCAGTCGTCCACGTTCGCCAGCGTCCGGCCGCGGACCCGCCCACCCACGACCCACACCTGGACGTGGCTGTGGCGGGCCAGAGCCATGCCGACGGGCAGGGCGTTGGTCACCACGGTGAGCTCGCGGTCCGGCAGGGCGGCGGCCAGGGCCAGGGTCGTGGTCCCGGCGTCGAGGAGGACCGTGCCTCGCTCCGGCAGGAACGCCAGGGCGGCCTCGGCGATCCGGGCCTTCTCGGGCGCCATGACGGTGGCCTTCTCGTCCAGGGCCGGCTCGGGGCGGAATCCGTCGAGGGAGAGGGCGCCGCCGTGCACCCGGCGCAGGCGCTTGTGCCGCTCGAGCTCGGTGAGGTCGCGGCGGATCGTCTCCGGGGTGACGTCGAAGGACTCGGCCAGGGAGTTCACCTCGACCCTGCCGCTCCGGGTCAGCTCGTCGAGGATCGCCTGCCGCCGCTCCTCCTGGTACATGGCCCCCCGATGTCCGTTCGTCTTTGAGTCGGCCCGATTCTATCGGACTCGTGGGCGATGTCAAATCGAACGGACCGATCCGGAAGGGGTGGACCCGGGAGGGGCGATGGGCTCCGGGCGCGGTCCGACGGCCCCCGAGGCTGCTACGCTGTCGCCCCAGGTACGCGTTGGCCCGTGGGGTAACGGTAGCCCGACTGACTCTGGATCAGTTAGTCCTGGTTCGAATCCAGGCGGGCCAGCGAAGGCAGGCGCAGCCCCGCATGGCTCTTCCCGTGCAGGAGGCTCCGGACTCTCTGTCAGTCACGCGACATTGCGGAACGTCCCCGATGCCCTCTCTGTTATCTGTCGAGAGGACGGGAAGACGACGAGAAGACGAGGAAGAGGAGGCTTACGGTGGCCGCGAACATCACGCACGTGACGGACGAGGACTTCGAGGAGACGGTGCTCGGATCGGACGAGCCCGTCCTGGTGGACTTCTGGGCGGACTGGTGCGGTCCCTGTCACATGGTCGCGCCCGTGCTCGAGGAGATCGCCGCCGAGCAGGCCGGACGGCTCACGGTGGCGAAGCTCGACATCGACGACAACCCCATGACGGCCAGGACGTACGGGGTGATGAGCATCCCGACGATGATCCTGTTCCGGGGCGGCCGTGAGCGGGCCAGGGTCGTCGGGGCCCGAGGGAAGGACTACATCCTCCGGGCCCTCCAGGAGGCCATCCCGGCCTGACCGGGCCGAAGGTCGAAGCCTCCTAGCCGGAGAACGTGTTCGGGGCGACCACCGGGACGGGGCAGTTCACGGTGAAGACCTCGCCATCCGTGTCGGGGGTCCCGGGGAACTCGTCGAGCTCCCCGGCGTCCCTGGCCCGGTGGACCGATGGCTCGTCCGGAAGGACGCGGGCGGTCACGCCCCGGCCCCACGCGTACGTCATGTGGTCCCAGTAGGGGCTCCATTCCGCGTCGCCGGCGCGGGAGTCGAAGACCGACGGCTGGAACCCCATCGGCCCGGGGCCCTCGATCCCGTTCATGAAGACGTTCGTCCGCCCCGTCGCCTCGGCGTCGTGGGCGCTCGCCAGCCGGGGGGAATGCGCCACCCGCATGCCGTCGGCCATAGGCGCGAGCGACGTGTCGACGACGATGTATCGGGACTCCGGGAAGCACTCGTGGAGCTTGAACGTCACCTTCATGCCGGAGGCGTCCACGGCCTCGACGAGCTGGCCGCCGCCGAGGTACTCGCGGAGCTCGCCGTCGACGGGCATCTCCCCGGACGTCCACTTGACCACCGGCGCGTTGACCACGATGTCGCTGGGCTCGACGTCGACGGAGCCGGCCCCCCGGGCCCGCTCGACGTCGCCCACCGAGGACAGCATCTCGGGCGCGCCGTTCCAGGTGACCCGATGGACGCGCCAGGCCGGCGTGTAGTCCTCACGACCGGGCTCCGACGACAGGACCGCCGCCTGCTCGGCCACGCCGCCCTCGACCAGGTACAGGTCCCCGGCCGCCCCCGCCTGGACCAGCGACGCGAGCTTCGGCGCCCACACCAGCCCCTGCTGCTCGGCGAAGGACTCGTCCGAGGTGTCCGTTCGGATGAAGTACACCGCCCCGCCGTCGAAGCTCCCCGCGTGGAGTCGGAGCGTGACGAAGCCGAACGCGCCTTCCCAGTCCTCGCTCGAAAGGGCGTAGTCGACGACGTCGCCGACCGTGGCTCCCCCGGCGGTCGTCGGCTCGGCCGACGGCGACCCGCCGGCCGAGGTGGGGCCCTCGCCCCGCGAGCGATCGGCCACCTCCCGGGCGCAGGCCGCCAGCAGGACGGACACCGTGCCCAGCGCGCCGATCCCCCTGGCGCGTTCGGCCGTCCACCGCATGAACCCCCGCCGATCGAGTCGCTCGAGCTGACCACCCACCGGATCCTCCTTTCGCGACCGATGCGACATGTCCTCTCCATACGGACGCAAGGGACTAGTCTGCGATTCCACGCAGAAGGGGCTTTTCGCGCCCCAGTGGTTCCGCCCACGGGGCTCCCGGGGTGGGGCGGGCCGTCGGCTACGGGCGCATCTCCACCGCGAGGCCGGGACGGTCCAGGACCTCGATGCGCCGGTAGGAGAGACGAACCAGCGCCTCGGCCTCCAGCTGCTTCAGGACCCGGTTCACGCTCGGCCGGGTGGCCCCGAGCAGCTCGGCGATGGTCGACTGGGGCAACGACAGGACGGGCCCTCGCTCCTCGGTCTCGTCGAGCAGCAGCATGGACACCTGCCGACGGAGATCCCCCTGGGTGACGCCCAGGAGCCGGCGGGTCATCCGCTCGATCCGCGACGCCAGGCTGTAGAGGAACCGTCGACAGAGGACGGGACGCGTCGACAGCAGCCGCTCGAGCTGGTCGCCGTCGAGGCGGATCAGCGTGACGTCGGTGAGCGCCCGCGCGGAGTACGGCGACTCCATGTGGCAGAAGAACGGGAGGTCCCCCAGGAGGTCGCCCTCGCGCAGGACCTGGAGCACGACCTTGCGGACCCCGGCACGGTGGTACACCTCGATCTCGCCGTCCTCCACGATCGAGACGGCCTCCACGAGCTTGCCGGCGCCGAGCAGGCGCGTACCGGCGGGCAGGCGGGAGACCCCGATCGTCGCGGCCAGCTCGCTGATGTCTGCATCCGTGAACGGGAACAGGTCTCCGCGCCCCAGGGAGCGCGCGATCCAGGCCGCGTGCCGCAGCATCGACCGGTCCATCACGTGAACCATAGCCCAGCCTCCCGTCGCCACCCGGTCCCCGGATGGCGGAGGTGTGCGACGTGGTCCATCCTTGGAACGTGGGTCCCGATCGACCGTGGCCCGTCGTCCCCGCGGGGTCCGTGCCGGCGCTCTTTACCGACCAGATGCGCGAGGTGGACCGCATCGCCGTCGACGAGCTCGGCATCGGCCTCGTCCGGATGATGGAGCTCGCCGGGCACGCCCTGGCCGAGGTCGCCCACGTGCTCCTCCATCGTCGACCGGGCGCGCGCATCGCGGTGCTCGCCGGGGGAGGCGGGAACGGAGGAGGCGGCCTGGTCGCCGCCCGCCACCTGCGCAACCGGGGCCACCGTCCCGCGATCGTCCTCGACCGTCCCGGTGCCTCGTTCGCCGGCGTCCCCGCCGAGCAGCTGGCCATCCTCGCTTCCATGGGGGTGCACCCCGAGGGTCCGCCCGACCCCGACCTCGTCGTGGACGCCCTGATCGGCTACGGGGTCCGGGGAGACCCCGGCGGACGGACGGCGGAGCTCATCGAGTGGGCGAACGCCGGATCGGTGCCGGTGCTCTCCCTCGACGGTCCCAGCGGCCTGGATCTCACCACCGGGCGCCCGGGGACCCCCACCGTCGCCGCCGCCGTCACGCTCACCCTCGCCCTGCCCAAGCGTGGGCTCCTGCACGCGTCGTCCCGCCGTCACGTCGGCCGCCTCCTGCTCGCCGACATCGGCATCCCGCCGGAGGTGTACGCGCGCCTGGGGCTGCCACCCGCCGGTCCGTTCGGCCCCGGGCCGGTGATCGAGCTCGACACGTGAGGCGCCCTCGCCCGGATCAGGCGCCGTAGATCTCGGTTTCCGGGAAGAACGCGGCCCAGCTGAACCAGAAGTGGTCCACGGCCGGGAGCGCCTCGAGCTGCGTACCCTCGAGGGGCCCCGAGACGGCCCTGCCGAAGATGTCCCACCGGCTGCCCGTCTGCATGTCCACGAAGCCCCCGCCCTCCGGCGCGAAGCGCAGCAGGACGCCCCCCGACCTGGGGTCGTACGCGGTGGCGGAGCCGACGTCCCGGGAGGCCGCGATCTCCGCCTGGTCGAGCGCCGATGCCGTGCCCTCCTTCCAGAGCACGACGACGGGGCTCCCGCCCACCTCCGCCTCGGCGACCGAGGCCCCGTCCCGCGCCGTCGCCACCAGCTCCTCGTAGGGGATGGCGATCGCGGAGCTCCCCACGCTCACGCCGAGCACCCGTGTCGTCGCCACGAGCCGCGGGTCGGGGGTCCCCACGAAGAGGAAGGGGCGGTCGTTGTCCGGCGAGTCGTAGCCCTGGTACGGGTTCTGCCCGTAGGCCCGGTCCCAGCCGGTGTCCTGGGACAGCACGCGTCCTCCCGGGTAGGTCGCGCGCCAGTCGCCCCACGACACCACCTGGGCCGGGACGAACTCGAGCTCCATGCCGACCAGGTCGCCGAGGATGGCCTGCCCCGTCGCCTGGGACCAGTACGTCTCGGTCTGGCGGTCGTACATGACCAGGTTCGAGTTGTACAGGCGACCGGAGGTGCCGAAGTCGAGCAGATCCCCGTCGACGACGGGCCGCCGGAAGGCGATCCCCGTGTTGCACAGGGGGCAGTACGTCACTGTGACCGGGCTCCCCCCGATCTCGTCGTTGACTATCTCGTGCCACATCATGATGCGGAGCGGGTAGGCCTTCGCCTCGTCATCCACCACCACCGACAGCACCGGCTCGTTCGCGGTGAGGAACCCGACCTCGTCGGGTGACAGGAACTTCGGGTCGTCGATCGGGGGGATGCCGTCGGGAGGCGGCCCCCCCGAGATGATGAGGTCCGGATCGACCAGGGCATCTCCGCTCGGGGTGAACGGCACGTGGTTCCGGCGGGAGTCGACGGGATCGGTGGCGGCCGGGCCGGCCGCCCCGCCCACCGCGGGGTCGTCCCCGGCGCGGAGGAGCGCGACGGCCCCGATCCCGAGCGCGATGACGCCAAGGAGGACGGCGATCGAACGGGCAGCCCTCATGCCTCTAAGGACGCCTCTTTCGGTCCCGCGATTCCGGTTCGGGCCGGGGGCCCGGGGTCACCGGCAGGATCCGGCGGGAGGGGCAGACCCGCCGACGTCCGGAAGATCGGACGCGGGAACGGGAATCGAGGGGCCTCCACGGCGTCCCAGCTGGCGGGGGATGCGTGGAGGACCGCCGTCGATGGGAACATGAGCCCCAGGATGTTGATCGCCCTGTTCACCACGGGCCTGGCGGCCGCTGGCGCCGCC
>JACQTL010000106.1 GCA_016210805.1 Actinomycetota bacterium
ACCGGGCCCCGGGCCTCTACGCAACCGTTGGGTTGCGGGTTTGCCTCGCCCCACCCGGAAGGTCGTACGGTGACGGGCCATCGCCGGATCGAGCGCGAGGTGGCCCTCCCGGCCGGGATCGAGCTCGCCTGGGCGGCCCTCTCCGAGCCGGAGGTCCTCTCCCTCTGGTTCGGCGCCCGCGTGGAGATCGACCTCCGCCGGGACGGACGGGCCACGTTCACGTGGCCGGACGGCACCGAGCGTGGCGCGATCGTCGAGGACGTCGAGCCGGCGCGACGCCTGGCCTTCCGGTGGCTCCCGTTCGAACGTCACGGTGACGGGTCGGTGCATCGCGCCCCGGCGACCAGGGTGGAGCTGGAGCTCGCCGAGATGGAGACGGGCACACGGCTGCGGGTGACGGAGGCGTTCCTCCCCGGCGTCCCGGAAGGCGGCCTCCGGGGGTTGACGGCGTGACCGGAGGACGCCCGGGTGGCCGGGAGCCCGCGGAGGGAAGCGTGGCCGCCGTCTTCTCCGCGCTGGCCGACCCGACCAGGCGCCGGGTCCTCCGCCTGCTCGCCGAGGAGGGGCCGGACACGGCCACCGGGCTCGCCGCCGAGCTCCCGGTCAGCCGGCAGGCCGTGAGCAAGCACCTGGCCGCCCTGGCCGAGGCCGGCCTGGTGGAGGCCGAGACGGCCGGCCGGGAGCGACGGTACCGGGTCACCCCGCGCCCGCTCGGGGACGCCGTCACTTGGATGGCCGGGCTGGGCTCCGAGTGGGACGATCGCCTCGAGGCCCTCCGGGCCGTGCTCGTCGAGCGCCGCTCGGGAACCTCCGGCGGCCGGGCTGGGTAGATAGGGCGCCGTCGGGAGGGGATGGCGCTCAGGTAGCCCGGCGGCCGGCCCTCCGGCCCAGGAGGGCCGGCAACCAGCCGAGGGCGGCGCCAGCCACGGGCGCGACCAGCCCGCCCGGCCCGGCCGAGCGGAGCCCGAGACCGTCCGCGGCCACCCCCAGCACGACGATCACGGCGAGCCCGACGGCGGGCGCCGAGGCCAGGCGGGCGGCCAGCGCCCCCGAGCCCATCGTCACGCTCCATCCGGAACCCACCGCGGCGAGCAGGGCCAGGCAACCGAGGAAGAGTGCGATGAGGGCCACCGGGCCGGGCTTGGCCGGGACCTCGGGGGGCTCGAGCGGGCCGGGCGCCGCGGGGCCCCGGACCACGGTGACCCCGGGGGCCACGATCGTGCCGGGTGGCTGGGGTGCTCCCCGGCTGAACGAGGACAGGACGACGATGGCGGGTTCGCGTTGCAGGATGTCCCGGATCCCCACCCAGAACTTCCGGGACTGCGCGGCGAAGTCCGGCCGGGCCGGCCGGACGGTGAAGCGCCCGGCCGCCGCCTCGAGGGGGTCCCCCAGGTAGACGTGGGCGTCGGCTATCCGATCGGCCGGCAGGACCGCCCGGATGATCCGGTGGGCCATCCGCACGGCGAAGCCGGGGTCGTGGGTCGGGGGATCCACCACGAAGACCACCGGCCCCTCCACCTCCGCAGCCTCCAGGTACCGGCCGGCCCAGGCCGCCTCGAGCAGCTGCTCGGTCTGGACGGGAGCCCGCTCGGCGCTCCACTCGGCCGAGCCCGTGGCGACGGTGGCCCCGACCCCGGCCAGGCAGATCGCAGCGGCCAGGGCTCGCCCGGCGGTCCCCAGCCGGTCGGCGGCCAGCCGGGCGATCCACACCGTTCCGGCCGCCGCGAGGAGCGGTATCCCGAGCGAGAACGCCAGGATGCGATGGACCGGGGCGGGCTCGCCCACCGAGAGCAGGAGGAAGGCGGGGAGGGCCAGCGCCGCCCACACGAGGGCGGTCGCCCCCCCCAGCCTTCGACGGCGGTCCCGTCCGCCGGAGGCGGCGGTGGCCCCCACGGCCGCGAGGGGGGCCACGACCGGCAGGTGGTACATGGGCAGGAACCGGGCCAGCTTGTTCCTGAACTGACCGACGGTGAGCCGGGGCACCTCGGCCGGCCAGGACGCTCCCAGGGCCAGCCCGGCCGCGCCCAGCACCGCCCCGCCTCCCACCACCGCCCCGATGCGGAACGAGGGGCTCCCGGCCACGCCACCCGGGCCCGAGGCCCGCCGGACCGATCCCGGGAGGAGGCCCAGGGCCACCAGCCCGAGGACCCCGGCCAGGAGCATCGCGAAGATCCAGTGGACCAGGACGGCGCCGGCCAGGAGCACGGCGCCCACCACCACCCGGCCCTCCCCCTCCGCGGCCATCAGGGCCCACAGCACGACGGCCAGGGCCAGGGCACCGAACAGCAGGTTGTCGGCCAGCCCTCCCGCGGTCAGCACCACGTTCATCGAGAGACCCACGGCCACGGCGTACACGGGTAGCGCCCAGCGGGGCTCCCGGAGCGCCCAGGAGGCGTAGGCGGCCGCCGAGAGCGCGACCACCGCCCCGGCCACCGCCGGGAGCAGGAAGGCGAGCTCGAAGGGCTCCACCCCGAGGACGGCCCGGACCGCCCCGGCCAGCACGGGGTACCCGGCGCGATCGACGTTCTCCCGGAAAGGGTCCCGGGCGGCCCCGGGGAGGCTGTCCAGACCCTCCGCCATGACGAGCCTGGCCCGCCAGATGTACTTCGGCGTGTCGAATCCGAAGGGGGTGTCGACCTCCGAACCGAGATAGGGAGCCAGGAACACGGCCGCCACGACCAGGACCGGGAGGAAGAGCGCCGCCGGCAGGGCGCCCCCGGCCAGACGCCCCCCGTCCCGTGGACCGGGGGACTCGGGGTCGGTGGCCCCGGCCTCCATCACGCCTCGCACCGGCTGCTGATCTCTCCGGAGAGGCAGGTGTCGTGCCCTCCACCGCCGTCGAGCGTGTCGGTGTCGTGGAGCCCGTCGAGCACGTCGTCTCCAGGCCCGCCCTCGATCCGGTCGTCGTGGTACCCGCCGTACAGCCGGTCCCGTCCGGCCCCCCCGCGGAGGAGGTCCTCGCCGTCGCCCCCGTATCCCGCGTCGTTCCCGTCGAGCCCCAGGAACACGTCGTCTCCACCGCCACCATGGAACGCGTCGTCGCCCGTCCCTCCGACCATCCAGTCGTCCCCCTGCTGGCCGTACAGGACGTCCCGCCCCGGACCGCCCAGCATCCGGTCCGCGCCCCCGCCCCCCACGAGCTCGTCGTCCCCCGACTGGCCGTAGGCGACGTC
>JACQTL010000019.1 GCA_016210805.1 Actinomycetota bacterium
ACCGGCGGAGCCCGTGCGTGACGGCCACGGCGATGTCGCGCCGGAAACCCGGCTGCGCCAGCAGTCGCTCCTCCCGGGGGTTGGTGAGGAAGCAGGGCTCGACCTGGACGGCCGGCATGCGGGTCTCCCGGAGGAGGGTCACCCCGAGGGGGTGGGTCCGGCCGTCGAGCAGGCCCATCCGCGAGGTGAGCTCGTCCTGGATGAGGTCGGCCAGCCGGTGCCCGGCCGGGGAGTGGGTGTCCTCGGTCCCGTAGTAGAAGCACGAGGCGCCCTCCGCGGCGGGGTCGTCCTCACCGTTCAGGTGGATCGAGACGCACACCTCGGCCCCCTCCTCGTTGGCCCGGCGGGCCCGGTCGGTGGGGGAGGGGTCCTCGTCGCCGTCGCGGAGGAGGATCGGCTCGGCCCCCACGGCCCGCAGCTCGTCGGCCAGGTCCCGGCCCAGGAGGAGGGTGAGGTCCGCCTCCCGTTCCCCGGCGGCCCCGACCCGTCCGGGGTCCGACGGCCCGTGCCCGGGGTCGATCGCGACCCTGGCGCCGTCCAGGGAGAGGTTCATCCGGGCCACGGCCTCGGCCTCCCGGACCACGGCCCTGCTCGGCCCGGCCAGGTCGGGACGGAGGCGCTCCACGGCCTGGACGGTCTCCGGACCGACGATCCCGTCGGGCTCGCGGCCCACGTTCCGCTGGAACTCGCGGACGGCCCGCTCCGTGCGGTCGCCGAAGATCCCGTCCTCGCGGCCGGCGTCGAAACCCAGGGCGTTCAGCCGCCGCTGGAGGGCGCGGACGTCGTCGCCGCGGAAATGGGGGTAGCGCAGGTACAGGACCCGGTCGCCCACCGCGTAGCCCGCCTCGACGAGCTCGCCCCAGGTCTCCGGCCCGACCCGGCCGTCCACGATCAGCCCTCGCCGCTGCTGGAAGGCCCGGACCGCGGCGAGGGTGGAGGGGCCGAAGCGGCCTCCCTGGAGCTCCTCGGGGTCGATCTGGGCGGCCAGGGCCAAGAGGCGGTGCTGGACGTCGCGGACGTCCTCGCCCTGGTCGCCCTGCCTGATCGTCCTCACGGGCACGAGTATGGCGAAGGGCGCGCCGACGCGCCGGGTCGGAAGGGACCGGCCGCCGGAGCGGCCGGCGGGGTCAGGCCGCGAAGTGCGGCTCGATCTCCCGGAGGATGGCCTCCTTGCCCCGGGCCCCCACCACCCTGGCCTTCTCCTCCCCGTTCTTGAACACGATGAGGGTCGGGATGCTCATCACCCCGTACCGCCGCGCGGTCCCCGGGTTGTCGTCCACGTTGAGCTTGGCCACGGAGAGCTTCTCGGAGTTCTCCCTGGCGATCTCCTCCACCACGGGGGAGACCATGTGACAGGGCACGCACCAGTCGGCCCAGAAGTCCACCAGGACCGGGATGTCTGACCGCAGCACCGCCGCCTCGAAGTCCCGGTCCGTCACGTCACCGATCTTCGCCATCTCTCGTTCTCCTCCTCCGGGCGGCGAGATGGTCTCCGGCCGCCGTCTTCGGTTCCAACCTCCTGACGGTACCGGGGATTCCCCGGCCCGATCCGGTCCGTCCGCCGCCGCCGCCGCCCCAAGGTGATGCCCGGAGTGGGGGGATCGCACGCCCCGGGCGGTCAGTGCCCCTCGGCCTCGAGGAAGCGCTCCGCGTCCATGGCCGCCTTGCAGCCCATCCCCGCCGCCGTGATGGCCTGGCGGTAGATCACGTCGACCACGTCGCCCGCGCCGAACGCCCCGGGCACGCTGGTCCGGGTGGTGGGCTCCTCCACCACGATGAAGCCCTCGGCCATCTCGAGCTGGCCCTCGAAGAGCGAGGTGTTGGGGGTGTGCCCGATGGCCACGAACATGCCCGCGGACGGGATGTCCGTGGTGGCGCCGGAGGTCACGTCCTTCACCCGGACGGCCTGCACGGCGCCGTCGCCCAGCACCTCGTCGACCACGGTGTTCCACACGAAGTCGATCTTCTCGTTGGCGAAGGCCCGGTCCTGCATGATCTTGGAGGCCCGGAGCTCGCCCCGGCGATGGACCACGGTGACCTTCGTGGCGAACCGCGTGAGGAAGATGGCCTCCTCCACCGCCGAGTCGCCCCCGCCCACCACCACGAGCGGCTCCCCCCGGAAGAAGAAGCCGTCGCACGTCGCGCAGGACGAGACCCCCCGGCCCCGCAGGCGGTCCTCGCCCGGGACCCCCAGCCACTTCGCCGAGGCGCCGGTGGCCACGATCAGCGTGCGGGCCCTCCACTCCTCGTCACCGGCCCACACGCCGAAGGGCCGTCCCGAGAGGTCGACGCGAGTGGCCGCCTGGTGCAGGAGCTCGGCCTCGAACCGCCCGGCCTGCTTCTCCATCCGCTCCATGAGATCGGGTCCCAGGATCGCGTCGGGGAAGCCCGGGAAGTTCTCGACCTCGGTCGTGAGCATGAGCTGGCCGCCGGCGTCGACGCCCTTCAGGACCAGGGGCCGCAGGTTGGCCCGGGCCGCGTAGAGGGCCGCCGTCAGGCCGGCCGGCCCCGAGCCCAGGATCACCACGTTACGTTCGTCCGCCACGCTGCGCTCCATTCTCCCATACGCCTTGAACCGTCCCCTATTCCGCCCTGGAACGGGTCCGGCCCCCGGATCGCTCCGCCCGGGAGACGGAGGCGGGAGGTTCAGAGGAGCTGGCGAGCGAACGAGAGGAACTCGCAGGCTTCCCGGCTGACCACGTAGATGATGACCCGGTCGGGCGGCTGGCCGGCCCCCGGCCCGGCCAGGAAGGCCCCCAGGTAGGCCGGGGTCCCCCGGAACCGGGCGGCGATCACCCGCACGGGGACCTCCACCTCCGGGTCGACCCCCGTGCCGGCGAGCAGGCAGGTCAGGGCCTCCTCGGTGGCCACGCGCAGGGCCGCCGCGCCGTCCTCGGCCGGGGCCTGATCGGTCTCCTCCTCGGGAGGGCCTCCCGCGGCGTCGAGGTTCGACGTGTACTGCAGGGCGAGGTTCCCGGCGAGCTCCTGCACGCCCCCGTCGTCGAAGTCCTGGTCGCTCTCCTCGTAGGGCACGACGGGGGCGAGCTCCGCGGCCTCAGCCTCGCCGGCGGCCCGGGTCGCCGTCGTCCCGGGCTGGGAGCCGGCGCCGGAGTCTCCCCCCGCGCCTCCCGAGATCGCGGCCCTGATCCCCAGGAACGCGGCCACGCCGATCACGCCGGCGGCGGCCGCGTAGGCCAGGGGACGGGCCGCGCGCATCGCCCAGGGCCTCTCCCGGGACGCCGTGCGCACGACCCGGGAGGTCACGCCCACCGGGACCTCGACCTCCGGGAGGGAGGCCACGGCGTCGCGGGCGGACCGGGCCACCTCGACCTCCTCCGGGCAGGTCGGGCAGGTCCCCAGGTGCGCCTCGACCGTGGACCGCTCCTCCTCGGAGAGGGTCCCGTCGACGTACTCGGCCAGCAGCTCGTATGGATGCTCGTTCATGGTCCCGCTCGCGGTTCGGTCCGCGGTTCGGACGTCGGTTCGGTCCGCGGATCGCTCGTCGGTTCGGTCGTGGGGTCTGACGACGGGCCGGGCCCGGGGGGTTCCCCGCGGAGGATGCGGCCCAGGGCGATCCGGCCCCGGTGCAGGCGCGACTTCACCGTCCCCACCGGCACCCCCAGTATCTCGCCGATCCGCTCGTAGCCGAGGTCCTGGGCGTCGTGGAGGATCAGCACGGCCCGGAAGTCCTGGGGGACCAGGAGGAGGGCCCGCTGGACGTCCACCGCCGCGGCCGCAGCGTCGCCGTGGTCGGGCGACGAGGGCTCGGGACCGGGAGGCCGGTCGTCGTCAGTCCGGTCGATGCTCACGACCGGCTCCCGGCCCCGCCGGCGGAGGATGTCGTAGCAGGCGTTGACGGTCACCCGGTGCATCCACGTGGTGAACGCGGCCTGCCCCCGGAACGTCTGGAGCTTGCGGAGCGCGGACAAGAAGGCGTCCTGGGTGGCGTCCCTGGCGTCCTCCTCCCGGCCCAGCATGCGGAAGGCGAGGTTGTAGACGCGCCGCTCGTGCCG
>JACQTL010000107.1 GCA_016210805.1 Actinomycetota bacterium
CCACGCCTCCTGGACCGCCGCCGAGGTGGCCTCCGGGGAGAAGGAGTGGCCCACGATCTTGCGGGAGCACGAGTCGATGACCGGGACCAGGTGGTAGGCCCCTCGAGGGTCGGGAACGACGTGAGGTCGTAGCGCCAGGTCCGGTTGGGCTCGGACTCGTCGGTCTGGGGCCGAGGCCGCACGGGGCGGGATCTGCGCTGGTAGAAGGGTACGAGGTTCTCCGAACGCAGGACCCGCAGCGTGGTCGAGGGCGAGCAGAACGCTCGCTCCCGCCGGGACAGCTCGTGGGTCAGCTTGCGGTGGCGGAGCTCGGCCAGGTCGTCCTCCCTGGCCGCGGCGAGGATCTCCGCCCGCTCCTCAGGCAGGAGGCCGTGGGGGTGCCGCAGGGCCACGGGCGGGAGGTCGACGAGGTCCGCCTCGGTGAGCGGGCCGGGGACGCGCCGGGCCACCCACCGGCGCAGGCGCCGGGGGTCGAGCAGGAGCACCTCACAGGCTCGGGCGACGCTCATGCCCCCCTCGGTGGCCTGGTGCACGGCCCGGACGATCGAGAGCTTGATCTCCGCGGACAGACGGGCGCCGCGGATGGGCCCGATCAAGCCCCATCTGTTTTTCCCCGCAGCAGGGTGTTCTCGATGGCGAGCTCGTGCAGGGCCCTCGAGGTCCGCTCCAGCTCGTGCTCCAGGGAGGCGACCTCGGGGTCCTTGCGCGGGCGGCCCAGTCCCCGGGCGAGGGCTCCCAGCGCCCCGTCCTTCACCCGGTCCCGGATCGCCCGGAGCTGCCAGGGGGTGATCCCCCACCGCCGGCACACCTCGGCGTCGGTGGCTCCCTTGCGGGAGGACTCCACGAACACCTGCCACTTCTGCTCGGGCGTCAGGCGCTTGCGCCGCTGCACGCGGTCCTCCACCGCTCCTCCTCCCCGGGTGTGTACCACCCTGATCGGGGAGGGTGCCAGCAGACGTCCCGGAGGTGTGGGATTTCCCGGCGGTCAGAGCGGGCGGAAGGTCAGACGCAACCCAGCAGCGAGTGGAACATGCCGACGCGACGCGGGGACCGGATGGGGTCCGCCCATTTCGACTTGACGACTACTCCGGCTGGGGAAGACGGCGTGCCGGCTCATGTCTGCGACGAGGTCCGTGACGGAATGGCGGTTCGACGAGCGCACGATCAGGGGACCGGTTCGTGCACGCCCACGGAGCGGCGAGGCGCGGGCCTACGTCACGGTCTCCAGCCGATCTTCTGTGGCCAGTACAGACTAAGCATGTCACGTCGAACCTGTTCCTCGATGTGGACGAGGACGCAGGGCGCTTCAGCGTCCCGGTGTCCGCGTATCGCTGGGTCCACGTCGCGTAGAAGTCCCGGGTCTCGTCGTACCCCGCGACGGCCAGGCCGAACTCGTCGGTCCGGATCGTGGCGTGGGCGAACAGCGCGCCCACGCCGTCGTAGTCGCCGGAGTCCAGCAGCTCGGCGTACCGGGCGACCAGGTTGGCCACTGCGACATGACCCGGCATGCCGACCGCGTCGCTCGGCACGGCCTCGCCTACTTCACGGCGACTGGGTTCACCGGCGACCCGATGCCGCCTACGAAGCCGATGGGCTGGGCCCCGAACAGGAACTCGTAGACCCCGTCGTCGGCGCAGTCCGCGGCGAGCGCCTCTAGGTCGAAGATCTCGCCGAGGGGCATCCCCATGTCCCGGATCGCCAGCAGGTGGAGCGGGGAGATCAACGCCGGGTTCTCGCTCGGGAGCACCTCGACGGTCGGGGTGTCAGCGGCGATCGCGGCCACGTCGCGCTCCCGGAGCCAGGCCGCGGCGGCCAGGCCGACGCCCGGGGGCATCCAGTTGAAGGTCGCGCGGTCGGTGTCCGCCGTGAACGTCGTGATGTGGCCGGTGCGCAGCAGCACCACGTCGCCCGGGTCGATCGTCACGCCCTCCGACTCGACCGCCGCATCGAGGTCCTCGACGGTGACCAGGGTGCTCGGGGCCAGCCGGTCGACGCCCTTCAGCCGGGCGACGTCGAGCAGGACGCCCTTCGTGACCAGGGGGACCGCCGCGAGCCGGTCGATGCCGTTGCGGGACGCGCCGGCCAGACCCAGCACCTGGTCTGCCCGGTAGCCGTTGTAGAGCAGCTCGTCGTAGTGCACGTGCGCGAGCGAGTCCCATTGCGTCGCGGCCTGCAGGGGCATCGACACGACGTCGTCCGAGTAGCGGAACACGGGGGGGTCGCCGAATGACGTCCCCGCCGCCAGCATGTAGTGCTGCGGGTTGAACCGGCCGATCGGGCTCTCGAACACCTGGGGGCCCTGCGGGCCGAACTCGACGCCAAGGGTGAAGGCCTTCCCCGAACGCGCCAGGGTCGCTCCCCGGGCCCGCGCCTCCGGGGTGATGAGGTTCAGCGTCCCGACCTCGTCGTCGTCGCCCCACCGGCCCCAGTTGGAGACCTGCTTTCCGATCTCTCGGATCTCGTCGTACACGTCTCCCACAGCCAACCTCCCTGCGTCCGCAGCCAGGCCTGCACGTCCCGATCCACCGCGCCCCGGAGCCCTGGTCGAGAGGAGGGGTTCGTTCTACCAGGGCTCCGGTCGGGCGCGGTACCTCCGCGTCGGCTACGCGCAGGTGACCAGCACCGCCTCCTTGAACTGTCCACCTTCCAGCTTCACGAGGCCCTCGCAGTTCGCGTACTGCGTGTGACTAGGTTCCGGTCTTCATCGACGCTGTTCATCGCCGCTTCCTCTCCTCGTGGTCGGCTGCTCATCCCAGGTAGACGGCGCGGACGTCCGGGTCCGCTCGAATCTCCTCGGGCGTTCCCTCAGCGAGGACCCGGCCGAGGCTGAGGAACGTGATCTGCCCGCAGTGATCCATGACGAACTGCACGTTGTGCTCCACCAGGACGATGGCGCACGAGTGCTCGGCCGACAGGGTCCGGATCAGATCGCCGAGCCGACGGGTCTCCGCCTCGTCGAGCCCGGAGGTCGGCTCGTCCAGCAGGAGCACGGACGGAAGGTCCACGAGCGCCCTGCCCAGCTCGACCTGTCGCGCCAGCCCGAACGGAAGCGAGCCGGCCGGCCGGTCCAGGACATAGGTGAGACCGCACAGCTCCGCGACTTCAGCCACCCGCAGACGCCGCTCGCGCTCGAGCCGCTTGCGGGCCGGGAGGGCCAGGAAGTCGGCGAGCAGCCCGCCTCCGCCCCCGTGGTATTCCAGCGCCACCAACAGGTTGTCGGCGACGGAGAGGCGGCCGAACACCTGCACCCGCTGGAAGGTCCGCCGAAGGCCCCGCCGGGCTCGGCGGACCGGGGACTGGGCGGTCACGTTGTCGCCCGACAGCAGCACGCTACCCTCGTCGGGCTGACGGATCCCCGAGATCACATCGAAGAGCGTGGTCTTGCCCGCCCCGTTCGGGCCGATCAGCCCACGGATCGAACCCGGAGGGACCTCGAACGAGACACCGCGGAGGGCGAGGATCCCCCCGAAATGGACGGAGATGCCCTGCACCGAAAGCGCGGGCGCCGTCGCCGCGGCGGGCGTCGGTGACGGGCCGCCGCCGTCCCGGTCCGTGGCCACGTTCATGTCACCGTCCCCCCGTGATGCCGAGGTACAGCTCCTGGGCGTGCTCTTCGGTGAACTCGCCGGTGGGCCCCTGCCACGTCACGCGGCCGAGGTCGAGGAGGACGATCTCCCGCGCGACGTCCAGCACGCGCCGGGCCTGCTCCTCGACGAGCACGACGGTCGTCCCCCGTCCGTGGAGCTCGGCAAGGGTCAAGTAGACCTGGGCCGACGCGACGGGGGAGAGACCCAGCGAAGGCTCGTCCAGGATGAGGATCTCGGGGGGACGCTGGAGCGCCGTGGCCAGCGTCAGCATCTGCTGCTCGCCTCCGGAGAGCAGCTGCGCGGGGAGGCGGCGCCGCTCCATCAGCGCGGGGAACCGCTCGAGGGCAGCCAGTCGAGCCGCGGAGTCGGGCACCCACACCGCCACGTTCTCCTCCACCGAGAGTCCCGGGAAGATTCCCCGGTACTCAGGGACGAGCATCATCGATCGACGGACCCGTTCGTGCGCCGGGGCGGAGGTGACGTCCTCGCCGGCCACCAGCACCTGTCCGCTCATCGGCGGGAGGAGGCCGGAGATCACCGCGCACATGGTCGACTTGCCGGCGCCGTTGGGGCCGATGATCGCGACGAAGCTGCCTCGGGGGATGGAGATGTTCACCCCGTGGAGCACCTCGAGGC
>JACQTL010000109.1 GCA_016210805.1 Actinomycetota bacterium
ACCTGATACTCCACGCGGAGCACGGCTCCAACGCCTCCGCCTTCGCCGCCCGCGTCACCGCCTCCACGCTGGCGGACCTCCACTCCGCTGTCGTCGCCGCCATCGGCGCCCTGAAGGGGCCGCGCCACGGCGGCGCCGCTGAGGCCGTGATGAAGCTGGTCCAGGAGATCGGCGAGCCGGAGCGCGCCGAGGCCGTCATAGCCAGAAAGCGCGAGCGCGGCGAGAAGATCATGGGGTTCGGGCACCGCGTCTACAAGACCGAGGACCCCAGGGCCACCCATCTCCGGCGCCTGTCCCGCGAGCTCGGAGAACGGTCCGGCGACCCGAAGTGGTACGAGATCTCCCGCCGCATCGAGGAGGTCGTCATGCAGGAGAAGGGGATATATCCCAACGTCGACTTCTACGCGGCGAGCGTCTACCGGTACCTGGGGGTCCCCACGGACCTCATGACCCCCATCTTCGCGCTGGCCCGGATGGCCGGGTGGACGGCGCACGTTCGCGAGCAGTACGCCGACAACCGGCTGATCCGCCCGGAGTCGGAGTACATCGGACCGAGGGACCAGGAGTACGTGCCGATCGAGGAGCGATCGTGAAGGTCTCGGAGATCATGACGCAGGCCGCAGTCTCTGATCGGGCCGACGACACCCTGGCCGAGGCGGCGCGCAGGATGTGGGAGCAGCAGACCGGGTCGCTCCTGGTCATGGACGGCGAGGAGCTCCTCGGGATCGTCACCGAGCGAGACGTCCTCCGCGCCGTGGCCACGGGGGTCCCCCTCGAGGAGACCCGGGTGTCCGACGTCATGACCAAGGACGTGGTGACGATCCACCCCACGGCCTCGCTCCGGGAGGCCGCGGCGGCGATGACCGAGAGGTGGATCCGCCACCTGCCGGTGGTCGAGCGGGGCAGGGTGGTCGGGATCTTGTCCCAGCGCGATCTGGCCGGGGTCCTGGCCGGCGCCCTCAACGAGCCCGAGGCCCTGGAGCAGCTCGTGGACGCGAGCGAGCTGGCCCGGGAACGTCGCCTCCGGCGCATCGAGCACGGCCACTGGGACTGAGGGGTCGGGCTACAGGCACCCGGGCACACCCACCGCCTCGGCGGCCTCCACCTCCACGTGCACATGGGGGTGCTGGTCGGGCCAGTACTCGTTCTCCTGGGAGTCCGGCGCGTCGTTCCCCCAGCTCGTGCCGAGCGGCGTGACCCCGCCGACCACCCTGTCCCCCTGGCCGACGGCGGGGTCGGACATGTGAAGGACCATGACCAGGAGGTCCTCCCGGCCGGCCGGCCGGATCAGCACCTGATTGTCCGCGTACTGGCAGTACAGCCGGTAGGGCCGGACCAGCACCACTGTGCCGGTGACCGGGGACAGGACGGGGCTCCGGGATGGGACCACGATGTCGGCCGACGTCGTGGGCCCGTTGGCCCGGGCCCGGGAGGACATCACCACGTACTCGGGGCCGTCCGTCTCCTCCACGGGGACGAACGCGGCGGAGTCGCTCATCCTGAGGGTCCCGAGCGGCCTGAGCGGCACCGACGTGGCGAACAGGGACTCGTGGAACCCGATCCCGATCACGCCCGAGGACGGCTGGACCAGCACGACGTCCTCGAGCTCCGCGTACGCGACGAGCTCGCAGCCGTCGAGCGGAACCCGGCCGGACGGCTCGCCCTGCACACAGGCGTCGCTTCCCCTCCCGCCGGCGATCGCGTCGTCTCCGGGGCCCCCGGAGGCCGTGTCGGGGCCGTCCCCGCCCGAGAGGAGGTCGTCGCCTCCCCGGCCCAGCAGCACGTCGGGGCCTCCGGCCCCGTCCAGGACGTTCGCCCCGTCGTCTCCGCGCAGCACGTCCGGGCCCGGGCCGCCGGAGGCGTCCTCGATCCCGTCCAGGGCGTCCCTGCCCTCTCCCTCGGCCGTCCCGGCGGCCAGGTCGACCACCACCCCGCCCCTCGCCCCCGAGAGATCGACCCGGTCCCGTCCGTCCCCGCCGGACAGCTGGTCGTCGGCTCCCCGTCCCGCCAGCACGTCGTCGCCCGGCCCGCCGTCCAGGCGGTTCGGACCGTCGTCCCCGGCCAGCGTGTCGTCGAAGGGCGTCCCCACCACGTCCTCGACCCCGGCCACGGGCCCCCCGTCCTCCCCCAGGTCGAGGTCCACGGGCCGGCCGGCCCCCGAGAGGTCCAGGAGGTCCCTCCCCGGGCCACCGTCCACCGACACGTCCAGGCCGGCGGCCCGGATCTCGTCGTCGAACGGCGACCCGACCACGCGCTCGATCCCCCTGATCGAGTCGGCGCCCGCACCGGCCACGGTTCCCGCCGCCAGGTCGAACGTGACGGGGCCGGCCACGGACGCGTACGTCGCCGTGTCGTCCCCCGGCCCCCCGGCCAGCACGTCGTCGCCGGGGCCGGCGACCAGCGTGTCGTCGCCGCCCCGGCCGCACAGGACGTCGCCGTCCGGTGTCCCGGTCAGCCGGTCGTCCTCGGGCGTGCCGACCTGGGTGCACGAGGGGCCGGCCACGTCGGCCCGGAACGTGGCGGAATCGTTCACCTCGCGGGGGTCGCCCGTCCGGGAGGAGGCCGTGCCCGCGATCTCCACCGTCCCCTCCGCCACCAGGTCCAGCACGACCCGGAGCGTGGCCTCGGAACCCGATGGCAGGTCCCCGGCCGGGCAGACGACGGGGGGGCCGGACGAACAGGCCCCGCCCGGGGCGGAGGCCTGCCCGAGGAGCGCCGACCCCGGGACCGGGATCGTGACCTCCACGGCCACGGCCGTGGACGGTCCCGCGTTCGCGACGACGAAAACGAGGGTGAGGGCGTCGCCCGCCGAGAGCGGCTCACCCTCCGCCGCGACCCCCAGCGAGAGATCGGCGGCGTCCCGGGCGAGGACCGCCCACGTGCCCGCCCCCACGCCTCCCACCGCGAGGAGGGCGAGGATCCCCGCGCCCAGCCGGGAGGAGGCCCGCGCCCGCCGACGATGGCGGCCCCGGCCCCTCACGGCAGGGCGGGCCTGGGCAGGAGGCCGGCCCCCTCGACCACCCGGCGGACCGACTCCTCGTGGCCGAGACCCATGACGTGGACCCCGGCCACGCCGACGATCGCCTTGAGCCTGGCCACCACGTCCACGGCGATCTGGACCCCCACGTCGGCGGCCTCGGGGCCGGCGTCCTCCAGGGCCCCGACCAGCTCGGCGGGGACGTGGACGCCGGGCAGGTGCTCGTTCACGAACCGGGCGCTCCTGGCGCTCCGCAGGGGGGCGACACCGGCCAGCACGAAGCACCGTTCCGTGATCCCCCGCTCCCTGGCCCCCTCCGCCCAGGCCCCGAAGGCGTCGACGTCGTGGACGATCTGCGTCTGGACGAAGTCGGCGCCGGCGTCGAGCTTCCGCTCCAGGCGCCCCGGGTCGTAGGGTTCGGCCAGGGGGACGTCGGCCACGCCGATGAAGTACCGGGGAGGGTCGTCGATCGTGCCTCCCGAGAAAAGCCGGCCCTCGTCCCGGAGCCCGGCGGCCAGGCGCACCAGGTCGATCACCGAGAGGTCGTGGACCGCCGCGGCGCCGGGATGGTCTCCGACCTGCGGCGGGTCGCCGGTCAGGCAGAGGACGTTCCGGGCCCCCAGGGCCCAGGCCCCCAGGAGCTCGCTGGTCAGGGCCAGGACGTTGCGGTCCCGGCAGGTCAGCTGGAGGACCGGCTCGAGCCCGGCCGAGGCCACGTAGTGCGCCCCCGCCATCGCCGACATGTGGGCGGTGGCCGTGGGGTTGTCGGTCACGTTTACCGCGTCGGCGTGGCCGACCAGGGCCCGGGCCTGCTCGGTCACGGCGGCGGGGTTCGCCGACCGAGGGGGGACGACCTCGGCGGTGACCGCGAACAGGCTCTCGTGGAGGATCCGCTCCAGCCGGCTCTCGGCCCGGATCACCGCCCGCGCCTCAGCCCCGTCCCGCGTCCCCGGCCCGGCGCTCGGCCGCCGTCACGGTGTTCGCGAGGAGCATGGCCACGGTCATCGGTCCCACGCCCCCGGGCACGGGCGTGATCGCTCCGGCCACCTCCCGGACCGCGTCGAAGTCGACGTCGCCGACCAGCCCGGCGTCGGTGCGGTTCACGGCCACGTCGATCACCGTGGCCCCCGGTCGGACCATGTCGGCGGTGATCGTCCCGGGCCGCCCGACGGCGGCGACCAGGATGTCGGCCCCCCGCGTGTGGCGGGCCAGGTCCCGGGTCCTGGTGTGGCAGAGGGTGACCGTCGCGTTGGCCCGGGGCGACTTCTGGGCCAGCATGACCGCGAGGGGCATCCCCACGAGCTGCCCCCGCCCCACGATCACGACGTGCGCGCCCTCGGTGGCGATCCCCGAGCGGACGAGCATCTCGACGATCCCGTACGGCGTGGCCGGCTGGAACCCCGCCGGGTCGCCCCGGGCCACGAGGCCCACGGAGACGGGGGTCAGCCCGTCCACGTCCTTCTCGGGCGCGATGGCGAGCTGCACGGCCAGCTCCGACACCCGGTCCGGGAGGGGGAGCTGCACGATGAACCCGTGCGTGCGGGGGTCCTCGTTCAGGGAGCGGACGACTTCGAGGACCTCGGCCTGCGAGGCGGAGCCGGACAGGTCGATCCGCTCGGAGTCGATCCCCACGTCCGCGCAGGCCTTCTGCTTGGCTCCGACGTAGATCCGGGAAGGCTCGTCGTCGCCGACCAGGACGGCGGCCAGCCGGGGCTGGATGCCCCGTTCCACCAGGCCCCGGACCCGCTCGGCCAGCTCGGCCCGGACCTGCCCGGCCAGGGCCTTCCCGTCGATGATCCGCGCGCTCACGCCGGCCATCCTACCGGCCGGCCCACCCCCGGGCCGGAGGCCGGGAGGCCGGCTCAGTGCCGGAAGTGGCGCCGGCCGGTGATGACCATGGCCATGCCGTGCTCCTCGGCGGCCCGGAGGACCTCCTCGTCCCGGACCGACCCCCCGGGCTGGATCACCGCGGTGACCCCGGCCTCCGCCGCCCGGTCGATCCCGTCCCGGAACGGGAAGAACGCGTCGCTCCCCATGGCCGCCCCGCCGGCCCGGCTCCCCGCCTTGCGAACCGCGATGTCCACCGCGTCCACCCTGGACATCTGGCCCGCGCCCACCCCCACCGTGGCCCGGCCGGCGGCCAGCACGATCGCGTTGGACCGCACGTGGGCGGCCACGGTCCAGGCCAGGAGGAGGTCGCGCCACTCCTCCTCGGAGGGCTGCCGTGAGGTGGCCACCTCCATCTCGTCCCGCCCCTCGGTCACCGCGTCGTCCACCTGGACCACCGCGCCACCCTCGAGCACGCGGACGTCCAGACGCCCCGGGGCCGGAGCGGGGGCCTCGACCAGCCGGAGGTTCACCTTCCCGGCGAGGATCTCCCTGGCCCCGGCCGAGAACGCCGGGGCCACCACGACCTCGGTGAACACCTCGGACATGGCCCTGGCCGTGGCCTCCTCCATCTCGGCGTTCAGGGCGACAACCCCCCCGAACGCCGACACCGGGTCCCCGGCCAGGGCGGCCCGGTAGGCCTCCTCCTGGCCGCCGGCCACGGCCGTGCCGCAGGGGTTGGCGTGCTTCACGATGACCGCCGCCGGGGCGGGGAGGCTCCAGGCGAGCCCCCGGGCCGCCGCGGCGTCCAGCCAGTTGTTGAACGACATCTCCTTGCCCTGGAGCACGCGGGCCCCGCCCAGCGGCCCGGCCGCTCCCTCCAGGCGGTACAGCCCGCCCGGCTGGTGCGGGTTCTCCCCGTACCGGAGCTCGGACACCTTCTCCAGGGAGAGCCCCAGGAAGGCGGGGAACGCGTCCCGGTCGCCGGCCGGCCCGCCCGACCCGAACCACGCCGCCACCGCGGCGTCGTACGCGGCCGTGTGGGCGAAGGCCTCGGCGGCCAGGGCCCGGCGGGTGGACGCCCGGAGCCCCCCCGTGGCCACGATCTCCTCCAGCACCTCGGCGTACCGCTCGGGACGGACCACGACCCCCACCGAGCCGTGGTTCTTGGCCGCGGCCCTGACCATGGCCGGGCCGCCGATGTCGATCCGCTCGATGGCCTCGGCCGGCCCCGCCCCCGCCGCCACGGTCTCCCGGAACGGGTAGAGGTTCACCACGACCAGGTCGAACGGGGCGATGCCCAGCTCCTCGAGCTCCGCGACGTGCTCGGGGTTCGACCGGTCGGCCAGGATCCCTCCGTGGATCCGGGGGTGGAGGGTCTTCACCCGGCCGCCCAGGATCTCGGGGTGGCCGGTGACCTCGGACACCGGGGTCACGGGGACCCCGGCCTTCCGGAGCGCCGCCGCCGTCCCTCCCGAGGAGACCAGCTCGACCCCCCGGTCGGCCAGCCCCCGGGCCAGCGGCACCAGCCCGGTCTTGTCGGCCACGGCCACCAGGGCCCTCCGGACGGACCTGACCTCCCCCGTCGCGGCCATCACTCCTCGTCCCCGAGGACGTGCACGATCCTGCCCTCGAGCTTGAGGCGGCCCTCCAGGAGGAGCCCCACGGCCCGGGGGTAGATGCGATGCTCGACGGCCCGGATGCGGGCGTGCAGGCTCTCCTCGTCGTCGTCCGGACGCACGGGGACGGCCTCCTGCAGGACGACGGGACCGTGGTCGACCTCCTCGTCCACGAGATGCACGGTGGCCCCGGACACCTTCACCCCCCAGGCCAGGGCCTCGTCCACGGCGTGGGCCCCGGGGAACGCCGGGAGGAGGGAGGGGTGGACGTTCAGCATCCGCCCCTCGAAGGCCCGGACCACCCGGGGGCCGAGGATCCGCATGAACCCGGCCAGCGCCACCACGTCGACGTGGTGGTCCTCCAGCACGCGGAGGAGGGCGTCCCCGTAGGCGTCCCGGTTCAGGCCGGCGGGATCCACGTGGAGGGCGGCGACGCCGTGCGCGCGAGCCCTGGCCAGGGCGCCGGCGCCGGCCCGGTCGGAGAGCACGACGACCAGGGCCGGGGCGACCTTGGGATCGTCGAGGAGTGCCTGGAGGTTGGTCCCCTCCCCGGAGGCGAGCACGGCCACGCGCAGCACTGCGCGGCGACGCTAGGTGCCGGGGCACCGGATGTCAAACTTGGGGGGTGAGCGTCCAGGAGCAGGCCGCGGGGACCTGCCACGTCCATCCGGGCACGCCGGCCGTCGCGGTCTGCGACCGATGCGGCCGGCCGGTGTGCCTCGCCTGCGCCGTCCCCGTGAGGGGCCGGGTCATCGGCCAGGAGTGCCTCCCTGAGGTCCTGGGAGACCCCGAGGTCCCGGAGCCGACCCCCGCCCGGCCCAGGCGCCCCCGAGCGCTGACGGCGACGTTGGGGGCCTCCCTGGCGGCCTTCGTCTCCACCGGGCTCCCCTGGAGCGTCTTCGGGTACGGCTCCGGCCCGTTCGGGGCCTTCGGCCTGACCCCCCGGTGGGCCTGGGTGGCGACGATCGCTGCTCCAGTCGGGCTCCTGGGCGCCGCAGTGCCCTGGCTCCGTCGCAGGGCGCCCTCGTCGTGGGTCGTCCCCTGGGCGGTCCTCGAGGCCTCGGCGGGGCTCCTGGTTGCGGCCGGGGCCGTCCTGCACGTCCTCCGGCCGCCCTCCTTCACCGAGCCCGCCGTGGGGCCCTGGGTGGCCCTGGCGGCGGGCCTGGGGGCGGCCGTCGCCGCGGGCGCCACCCTGCGGGCGGCCCGGAGGCCCCGTCGCCTGCCGGGATGACCCGGGCGGGGCTCCCTGCGGTTGACTGGGGGTCCGGCATGGACTTGAATCGCGCGGGGCGTCCCTCGTGGGGGGCTCCGGGTATCCGAAAGGAGCGGGGAATGGCGCAGCAGCGTCCCGGGTTCGACATTTCCAAGCTGTCCACGGCCAGCAAGATCCTGCTGGGTGGGGGGATCATCTACCTGATAAACCTCTTCCTCCCCTGGCAGCGCGTGGACCTCGGTCCCATCGGGAGCGTCAGCCGGAGCGGCCTCGCCGGCATCGGGGTGCTCAACCTCCTCCTGGTCCTCGCGATCGGGGTGATGGAGGTCCTGACCCTGGCCAACGTGCAGGTCAACATCGGCACGCCCGTCCAGCGCGGGATTATCGACTTCGGCCTGACCGTGGCGCTGTTCGCGTTCACCCTGATCAAGATCCTCGTGGACAACGAGGCGATCTTCTTCCTGGCGTGGCTGGGGCTCATCCTCGCGGCCGTGGTCGTGTACGGCGGGTACATGCGGTGGAACGAGTCCAAGGTGACCACCCCGCCGCCTTCCGCGCCGCCGCCGCCTCCGCCGCCAGCTCCATAGGCGCCGGACCACTCGCTCCAGGAGGGCCCGTCCCACGCGGACGGGCCCTCCTGCTTGCCCGGTCCCGGGGCCCCGCGTAGGCTGCCCTCGCCCGCAACGGAGGAGGTCCCCCGGATGCAACAGCCAGTCACCTACACCCACACGGGCCACAGGTACGTGCTCGGCTACGGCGCCGACTTCTACGGGATCTGGGACCGGGCGGCGCCGTCTGAGCCGGTGGAGCGGTTCCCCCGGGACGACGGGGGCTGGCAGTCCGCCTGGCAGCGGTTCGGACAGCTCGAGCCCTCCGGCACACCCGTGGGCGGCCCGGGGTCCGTCCCCTCACAGCCCGCCTACCCGTACGCGCAGGCTCCCGGCCCGCCCCACTACGCCCAGCCGCAGCGCACGAACGGCTTCGCCGTGGCGTCGCTGGTCTTCGGGATCATCGGCGGGGTCCTGTTCGCCCTGATCTTCGGGTACGTGGCCAAGGGGCAGATCGACCGGTCCGGAGGCGCGCAGGGCGGCCGGGGCATGGCCGTGGCCGGGATCGCGCTCGGCTGGGCCTGGCTCGCGCTGATCCTCCTCTACGCGGTGTTCATCGTCCCGGCGAGCGCATAAGGAGATGCAGATGCAGCAGGGAGCCACCTACACCCACACGGGCCACCGGTACGTGCTCGGGTACGGCGCCGACTTCTACGGGATCTGGGACCGGGCGGCGCCGTCGGAGCCGGTGGAGCGGTTCCCCCGGGACGACGGGGGCTGGCAGTCCGCCTGGCAGCGGTTCGGACAGCTCGAGCCGGGAGGGGTCCCGGTCGGCGGGGGGCCACCGGTGGGCGGGAGCCTCCCCGTCGCGGCGGCAGGGTACCCCGCGGGCGGTGGCGTCTACGCCCGCCGCACGAACGGGATGGCCGTGGCGGCCCTCGTCCTGGGCATAGTGTGGATCTATGGCGTCGGCTCGCTGCTCGCCCTGATCTTCGGGCTCCTGGCCCGCGGCGACATCGACAGATCGGGCGGGGCCCAGGGCGGCCGGGGCATGGCCGTCGCCGGGATCGTGCTGGGCATCATCGGGCTGGTCGGAGCCATCGCCCTGTTCACGGTTTACGCCATCAACCCCGAAGCGTTCGACACCCGCTGACGCCCGGTGGAGCCGAGGC
>JACQTL010000120.1 GCA_016210805.1 Actinomycetota bacterium
GGACGGGGGTGACCGCGACCCGGGCGGCCGCGTCCCATCCGCTCGGAGGGTCGCCCTGCACGGCCCGTGCGACGAGGACCGTCCCGTCCTGCCGGATCGCGAAGGAGACGACGTCTCCGGACACCCTGGCGGGCCGCTCGTGGGGGTCCATCGTGGTGGAGAGCAACGTCCCTCCCCGGGACAGGGCCAGGAGCCGCTCGCCTCCCGAGCGGGGATCGGCGCGGATCTCGACGATCGCGGGGACGGCCGGGCCCCGCTGGACGACCCCGGTCTCCAGGTCGATCCGCCAGATCCGGTTGCCGGCGGGGCGGTCGCCGGTGAGGCGCGGGGAGTCCTCCGGCCCCACGAACACGAGACCCCGCACCCCGAACGCGTCCGCCAGCGTCCGCAGGGACGCGGGGACCAGGGCGGTGGCGGGCGGCCCCGCGGCGGGTGCCAGCCTCGGGGCCGCGGCAGCGGGCGGCGAGGGATCCGGCTCCGGGGGCGGCTCCCGGGGGGCCAGGACGGCCACGGCCAGGAGGACGCCCACGACGGCCACCAGGGCGGCCCGGACGCCGAACGGACCGCCGACCTCCTCCTCGTCGTCGGGGGGCTCGGCCTCGGAGACGTCCACCTCGACGTCCACCTCGACGTCCACCGAGCCGGGGCCGGCCCATCGCTCCCGCGCCGACGTGTGGAGCAGCCGCGGCGGGGGCAGGGCTCGCAGCCCGCCGGCCTGCGGGGGCGCGGCGGCCGGATCCGGCGGGCTCCCCCGTGGATCCGGCCGGGAGGCGGCTCGCCGGCGGCCGGGGGGGCCGACCAGGTACAGGGGCGTCGCGCACCGGGGGCATGCCGGCTCCGGGCCCCGGGGCCCGCAGCCGGCCTCCGCCCACCACTCGCAACGGAAGCAGAACAGCACGTCGACGCGCGCGGCCACCTCCCCGAGGATACGCCCGGCCCCCGACCGGGGTTGACGGATCCGACCTCAGGGGTAGGATTTCCCACATGATCCAGACGAGGCGCTGGGGAGCCGTAGCCGCGATGATCCCGGACCGCGGCTGCTGTCCGTCGTGGCGGGCGGCCTCCCCGGCCCGATGTCTCGGTCCGGCGTAAGGCCCCACCTCCAGCCCGCTCACCGACACCGCTCGCAGATGTCGTATCCCACGCAAGGAGGATCGCCGTGACCATCCCATCCACCGAGACCGCACAGAGAACCGTCACCCTCGACGTGAGGGGCCAGTCCTGCCCGATGCCCGTGGTCCGGGCCGCCCAGGCCATCCGGGACCTCGCCGCCGGGGACGTGCTGGAGATCCTGTCCACGGACCGGGGGTCCTGGTCGGACATCCCGACGTGGGCCGGGACCACCGGGAACGAGCTCCTGGAGAGGGCAGAGGAGGACGGCGTGTTCCGCTACCTCGTCCGCCGGACCGGAGGGGAGGGGCGATGACCGAGGACGCCACCGCGCTGCTCGAGGCCATCTCGGAGCACACGTCGGAGCCCGAGAAGGCCGACAAGCTCACGATCATCGCGTGGAGCGGCGAGCTCGACCGGATCTGGCCGACCCTGATCCTGTCCACCACGGCCCGGGCCTGCGGGATGGAGGCCGCGGTCTTCTTCACGTTCTGGGGCCTGTTCCCGCTGGTCAGGCCGGAGAAGCGGCTCACCGGGAGCGACTGGATGACCCGGGGCCTCTCCCTGCTGAACCCCGGGAGCCCGCACCGCGCCAAGCTCTCGAAGTACAACTTCGGCGGGGCCGGGCCGTGGATGCTCAAGCGGATCGCCGGCAAGCACAAGGTGCCCGAGCCCAGGGAGCTCCTGACGCTGTCCCAGGACCTCGGGGTCCGGCTCCTGCCGTGTCAGATGACGATGGACCTCATGGGCCTTGGCCGGGACGACCTGATCGACGGCCTCGAGGAGCCGGTCGGGGCGGCCACCGCCCTCCTGGAGATGAAGGACTCGATCCACCTGTTCATCTAGGGGGGCCGGGGACGCCGGGGCCGCCCGGGCCGTCCGGGGCTCGGGTCAGCCTCCGCCGGCGTCGGCCCTGGCGCCGAGCTCCCGGTCCAGGAGGATCAGCGCCGTGCCCTCCTCGCCGGCCATCCTGAGCTGGTCCGCGACCTGGGAGGCCATCCGCTCCTCCTCCACCTGCTCGGTGATGAACCACTGGAGGAGGGGCTGGCTGGGGTAGTCCTTCTCGGCCAGGGAGAGCTCGTAGAGCTCGTGGATCGCGACCGAGACCTCCTGCTCGTGGCGGAGGACCTGGTCGAACAGGTCGAGCGGGGACTCGAAGTCGGCGGGCGGCTCCGTCAGGGACTGGAGGCGGACCCGCCCGCCCCGGTCGGTGAGGTGGTCGAAGAACTTCATCGCGTGTATCACCTCCTCCCGGTTCTGCACGCGCATCCAGTGGGCGAACCTGGGCAGGCTCGCCGACTCGCACCACGCGGCCATCGACAGGTACAGGTACGCCGCGTAGAGCTCCCGGTTCACGTGGTCGTTCAGGGCCTTCTCCACGGTGGGGTTCACTCTCGTCACCTCCTCGTCCCGAGGTTACCCGCCGGCCAGCCGGTCGAGCAGGAGGGCCTCGCCGAGACAGGCTCGCTCCAGCTCGCCGAGGTCCACGCTCTCGTTCTCCGAGTGGGCCCGGCAGTCGGGGTCGGCCACGCCGGTGAGCAGGATCTCCGCATCCGGGTAGGCGTCGGAGAACGCGGCCACCAGGGGGATCGTCCCGCCCATGCCCATCTCGACGGCCTCGGTCCCCCAGGCCTCCCGGAAGGCCGCCCTGGCCGCCTCGAAGGCCGGCCCCTCGCCCCGGAGGGCGAACGGGCGGGCTCCAGCGCCCCGGTGGACGGTGACCCGGGCCCCCCAGGGGGCGTTCGACTCCAGGTGGCCGACCAGGGCGTCGATGGCCCGGCCCGGGTCGTCGCCCGGGGCCAGGCGCAGGCTCACCTTCGCCCTGGCCGAGGGGACGAGCTGGTTCGTGGCCGTGGCCACCGACGGAGCGTCGAGGCCGAGCACCGAGATGGCCGGGCGCATCCACAGCCGCTCCGTGATCGAGCCGTCCCCGACCAGCTCGAGCCCGGGGACGGCCCCGACGTCGGTCCGGTACTCCTCCTCCGTGCGGTCCACGGTCGGCGGGCGCCCGGACACGAGTCCCGGGACCGCGACGTTCCCGCGCTCGTCGTGGAGCGTTGACAGCAGCCGGGACAGGGCGGTCACGGCGTCCACGACCGGGCCTCCGTACATCCCGCTGTGGACGGCGTGCTCGAGCGTGCGGACCTCGACCACGCAGTCCACCAGCCCCCGGAGCGAGGTGGTCAGGCCGGGCACCCCGACCTTCCAGTTCCCCGAGTCGGCCAGGACGAGCACGTCGGCGGACAGCTCGCCGCCGTACGTCCCCAGGAACTCCGCCAGGTGGGCCGAACCGATCTCCTCCTCGCCCTCGACGAGGACCTTGATCCCCACCGGGGGGCGGCCACCGTGGGCCCGGAGCGCGGCCGCGTGGACCACGAGGCCGCCCTTGTCGTCCGACGTTCCCCGGCCGTACAGGCGGCCGTCCTTCTCGACCGGCTCGAACGGCCGCGTGTCCCAGAGCTCCTCGGGCCCGGTGGGCTGGACGTCGTGGTGGGCGTACATGAGCACCGTGGGGGCCCCGTCCGGGCCCGGGATCTCCCCGTACACGGCGGGATGGGCCCCCTCCACCTCGAGGAGGCGCACGCCCCCCAGCCCGGAGGCCTCCAGGATCGCCGCCGAGGCCTCCGCCGAGGCCCGGACGTTCTCGGGATCGTATCCGTCGGCCGAGACCGAGGGGATGCTGACCAGCCGCTCCAGCTCGTCCCGGACCCGCGGCCGGTCCTCCTCGATCAGGGTCCTCATGTCGTCGGCGCGCTCGGTCATCGTGCCTCCACTCCAGTCCTCGGGATCCGGCGGGCGGGGAGAAGCCTATCTACCGGCGGTCTCCCTGCGGATGCGGGCCACGACCTCCTCGGGATCGTCGACGACGTGGAACAGGTCCAGGTCGGTGGAGGAGATCTTGCCCTCCGCCATGACCCGGTTCCGGAGCCACGTCTCC
>JACQTL010000112.1 GCA_016210805.1 Actinomycetota bacterium
GCGACCGTGACCGTGAACTACGACGGCTATGAGAAGCATCGGACGGTGATCGGGGACGATGTCCGGATCGGTTCGGATACGATGCTTGTTGCGCCGATAAGAGTGGGGAAGCGCGCGGTGACGGGGGCCGGCTCGGTGCTCACGAAGGACGTTCCGGCCGGGACGCTGGCCGTGGAGCGCTCCGAGCAGCGGATCGTCAAGGGCTACCGCGAGCGCAAGGACCGCGAGAAGGGCCTGAAGGCGGGGAGCGAGGGGACCTGACGTGGAGATCGTGACCAAGAAGCGGATGATGATCTTCGGGGGGACCGCGCACCCCCAGCTCGCGGAGGACATCGCCGCCCACCTGGGGATGCAGCTCACCCCGTGCAAGATCTCCCGGTTCGCGGCCGGGGAGATCTACGTGCGGCCGCAGGAGAGCGTCCGCGGGTGCGACGTGTTCGTGGTCCAGACCCACTCCGGGGCGGTCAACGAGGCGATCATGGAGCAGCTCCTCATGATCGACGCGATGAAGCGGGCCTCGGCCAAGCGCATCACCGCGGTGATCCCCTACTACGGCTACTCCCGCCAGGACAAGAAGGCCCTGGCCCGGGAGCCCATCTCCGCGAAGCTCATGGCCGACCTCATGGCCGTGGCCGGGGCCGACCGCCTGGTGTCGGTGGACCTGCACAGCGGGCAGATCCAGGGGTACTTCGACAAGCCGTTCGACCACCTGACCGCGCTGCCCCTGCTGGCCGGCTACCTCCAGAACGAGCTGGGGCTGTCCGGCGAGGACCTCACCGTCGTCGCTCCCGACACCGGCCGGGTGAAGACGGCCGAGCGCCTGGCCCAGAACCTCCACGCCGACCTGGCCTTCCTGTACAAGCGGCGCTCCCGCCACGAGGCCCACAAGATCGAGAGGCTCGAGGTGGTCGGCGACGTGGGGGGCCGCCCCTGCGTGGTGGTCGACGACATGATCGACACGGCCGGGACGGTGACCCAGGGAGCCAAGGTGCTGGCCGAGAGCGGGGCCGGGCGGATCTACGCGGTCGCGACGCACGGCCTCTTCTCGGGGAAGGCTCCCCAGCTCCTGGAGGAGGCCCCCATCGACAGCGTGGTGGTCACCAACACGGTCCCCATCCCCGAGGAGCGCAGGATCGACAAGATGGTGGTCCTGTCCATCGCCCCGATCATCGCCAGCGCCCTGCGGGCCGTCTTCGAGGACACGAGCGTCTCCGAGATCTTCCACGGCGAGAACCAGCCGTAAGCGCCCGTCCGCAACCCGATCGCCGGATCCGCTTGCCCGATTCGCTTGCCCGATTCGCTTGCCCGTCCGGTCGCGGGCATGGGAAGGTGAGACCGGGCTGGGTCGGGAGGGAGGTGGCGCGAGCGGTGCTCTTGATCGAGCCCCTTGCCAGCGCGTCCGGACTCCGGCTCTTTGGAGAGGTGGTGCTGGAGACGGCTCCGCAGCTCGAGGCCGCCCTGGAACCGCTGGTGGACGGCGGGACCGAGGACGTCACGCTCGAGCTCTCGGGCCTCCAGGTGCTCGACTCCAGCGGCATCCGGGTGATCGCCGTGGCGGCCAGGAGGATCTCCCCCCGAGACCTGCTCCTGCTCTGGCCGTCGCCGCACGTCCTGAAGGTCATCCGCCTGGCCGGGGTGCACCTGGTGGGCAACGTCGTCCTGATGCGCGACGTGACCGACCTCGAGCGCATGGTCAAGGAGATCTCGGTGGAGTCGCGGGAGGCCCTCCTCACCGTGATCACGTCCCACCCCTCGTTCCGGGCCCAGGTGATCAACCGCCTGTCCCGGGACCCCGAGAAGCTGGAGTGGGCCGAGCTGATCGAGGCGGTCCACCACGACGACGGCGCCCGGGACGCGCTGGTGGCCATCCTGGAGGCCGTCCGTCACCGCAACGGCCACCACGGCCCCGCTCCGAACGGAGGGCGGGGGAAATAGCCCTTCGGCTTCCTCAGTCCAGGCAGTACGTCGTGACCTGCCCGACCCACGCCGCCGGAGGGCCTATCAAGGACTCCGCGAACAGCAGGGCGCCTTCCTCGTCGTCGAAGTAGACGGCGACCCGCTGGGCGTCGGCGAACGCGGACAGCCCCGTTCCCTGGTCGCAGGAGACGTCCCCGACGGAGTGGGGGACGCCCAGCTCCTCGAGCCTCTCCGCCGCGTCGGCGATCTCGCGCGAGCCCGGCTCGCCCACGGCCACGTACACGGCCCAGTACGTGCCCCCGTGGACGGGCTCCACGGGCGGAGGGGCCTCCGACCAGCCGGAGAGCTGCCGGCGGCCCAGCTCCGCACCCTCGGCGTCGTACGCCACGGCGAGGAGCGGCTCGCCCGGCACCGTGACGGCGAGGGCCACGAGATCGGGCGCTCCCGGGATCGGGACGAGCTCGGTGACCGTGACCACGGGGTCGCTCTCGCCGCGCCCTATCTCCACCCTGGAGGCGTCCGCCATGACCACACCGAAGACCACCGTCTCGACGCCGAGCGCGTTCGAGAACGTCTGGAGGGCCAGCTCGATCGGCTCGCCGGGGACGGCGGCGCCGAAGCCGGTCCCGCCGTCCTCCCAGGTGAGCTCGTAGGTGAGCGAGCCGCCCTCCCGGCGGACCACGAACGTCCAGTCCACGCCGGCTGCGATCCCCCGGCCCAGCGTGTAGGCCTCTGCGGCGTCCGGGCCGGGGGGGTCGAACCTCATGCTCCGGAAGGCCTCCAGGACGGCGTCGCGGGGCGAGCCCGTCGCGTCGGGGCCGATCCCGATCCGGGCGTCGTAGGCCCCGCCGGCGGCCACCCAGGTGGCCTGGAGGAGCCCCCATCCCGGGTAGCAGGCGGCGTCGCCGGGGGCGATCTCGCCCAGGTCGACGGCCCGGGGCTCGACCGGCCACGTGGTCTCCGCCTCGGGCGGGGTCAGGCCGGTGCGCTCGACGGTCATGAGCACGACGCCGGAGCCCGCAGCGCCCGGACAGCCCAGGATCTCGTCGGTGGGCTCCACGTTCGAGAGCATCAGGACCAGCTCGCCGGGGAACGCGGCGGCGACCCGGTCGGAGGGATCGACCAGGTACCAGCCCTCCGGGTACGTGATCGTGACGCCGTTCACGGTGGCGGTGATCACCGATCGGCCGGGGACGACGGGGGCGGGACCGCCGAGCACCGCCCTGACTCCCAGGAACGCCCCCAGGGCCACGGCCGCCGCGGTCAGGCCGGCCACCGCCGTGGTCAGGGCCTGGCGCCGCCGGACCCGCCGGAGCACGCGGATCGGAGCCTCGGGCTCCCCCCACGGCTCGCCGGCACCGTCGGCCTTGCGCTGCAACAGTTCCCGGAGCTCGCGTTCCACGTCGTTCATAGGTCTTCCCTCGCGTCCTCGTGTCCCAGGCGGGCCCGGAGGGTCTCCATGCCCCGAGCCACCAGCGACTTGGCGGCGGCCACCGAGCACCGCAGCACGTCGGCGGTCTCCCGTTCCGTCAGGTCCTCGTAGTACCGGAGGACGATCGCGGCGCGCTGGCGGGCCGGGAGGGTCCCCAGCGCGCGCCAGAGGTCCTCGCGCCCGGCCACGTCGGGCATCGCGCCCGCCGGGGGGGTCTGGCCCTCGCGCTCCAGGGAGCGTCGCTCCAGCCGGAGCCGGCGGAGCCGGGAGGTGTGCAGGTTGACCACGGTCCGGCGGAGGTAGGCGGAGAAGGCGTCGCGGTTGCGGAGGTGGCGGAACCGGCCGGCCAGCCGGACGAACGCCTCCTGCACGAGGTCCTCGGCGTCCTGGCGGTTCCCGGCCAGTAGGAAGGCGAGGGACCGGGCGGCCGGGGCGTGGCGGACGTACAGCTCCGCCAGGCCCCCGGCCCGCTTCCCACCCTCGTTCGCCACCTCGACGACCACCATAGGTGCTCGGTCCTCCACGGAAGAAGACGCGCGAGGGGGGCCGGAGGTAGCGGCGGTTCAGCTACAGGCGGCGAGCTCCTCGGGGGCCGGCTCGAGGTCGAAGAGGTTCTGGAGCTGAGCCCCCGGCGTGGAGGTGGGGAGCTCCCCACCCTCGGCCAGGGCCGTGGCCGTCCGCCCGGCCAGGGCCACGAACTCGTTCGCGGTGGGCCGGAGGACCTGGTAGTCGGCCGCCAGGGCCGCGGGGGGCCCGCGCATCTCGTTGATTGCGTCGTAGCGGGCCTGGGCCTCCTCGACCGCCGCCTGGAGGTCCTGGAGCTGCCGGTCCGAGAGGGACTGGCCCTCGTCCACCGGTTGGAGCAGGCTCACGATCTCGGCCTGGGCGTCCCGGAGCGGCCCGTACTCCGCCAGGAGGGCGGCCCTGTAGTCCTCGCAGGCGGCCGCGTTCCCCCCGCCCCCGCCGTCGCGGACGAAGAAGTACCAGCCGGCCACCGCGGCCACGGCCAGGACGGCCACCAGGGCCAGGAGGCGCCGGCGCGCGTAGACGGAGCGGGGGGTCGCTCGATGCCTTCCCACGGCCAGAAACGTACTAGATGGGCGCGCCGGTGGCGCTCCGGTTCGGGGGCAGTCGGGGGCGAAGCCCCCGACCCTCAGATGTAGCCTAGCTCGGAGAGGCGCTGCTCGATCTCGGCCTCCTCCTGGGGCGTGGTCTCGGGGGCCCGCTCCCCCTCCCAGTCCTTCCACGAGGACAGCGCCCGGTCGAGCTGCTCGGAGAGCCGGCGGATGGTCTCCCGGCGGGTGGAGGAGACGTCCTCCCCTTCCTCCGGGTCGGAGGCCAGGTCGTGCAGGACCTCGGTCCCGTCCGAGCCCCGGACGAGCTTGAACCGGCGGTCCCGCACCGCGACCAGGTCGCGGCGCAGGGGGGAGAAGCCGTAGGAGGGGTTCCTGGAGGCCAGGCGCCCGGCCTCCCCGTCCGGCCAGGACCTCCACTCGGCGAACGCGTACTCCTCGCCGAAGGTGCGGGTCTCGGCCTCGAACAGGTCCGAGCGCCGCCCCTCCAGGTGCCCGGCCGGCACCGGCTTCCCGAGCATGCGGGCCAGCGAGGGGAGGACGTCCACCGTCTCGTAGAGCCGGCCCCGCTCGCCGGCCGGGACGATCCCGGGGGCCCAGGCCACGAAGGGCACCCTGAGCAGGTGGTCGTCGAGCGAAGCGTGATGGTCGGCCAGCCCGTGCTCCCCGATGTGCTCGCCGTGGTCCGAGGTGACCAGGAGGACCGTCGAGCCGGTGCCCAGGTGGCCGGTGTCGGTGAGGATCCCGACCAGCTCGCGGAGGTGGTCGTCGGCGTTGGCCAGCTCGCCGTCGAAGTACGTCGAGTAGGCGCCGAGGGTCCGGGCGTCGTCGCCGGCCCGGGCGACGGCCTCCCACGGCCCCACCCGGGCGGCCACCCGGGTCCGGTACCGGAGGCCCTCCAGGGGCCCGAACCGGGGACCGCCCACCCGCCGGGCGAACCTGGCCGGCGGGGCGTAGGACCAGTGGCACTCGAGGTAGTTCACGAACAGGAACATGGGCCGGCGGACCTCGGGCAGGGTCCGGCGGATCCACCGGTTCATGATCCTCCCGCCCGAGTCCCCACCGAACAGGGCCTTGGGGACGCGGCGGGCCGCCCGCCGCCATCCCCGTTCCAGGTCGAGCCGGAAGGCGTAGCGGTCGAACCCCCTGGCCAGGCCGGTCCGGCTCGAGATCAGCCCGTTGTTGGTGGCGCAGACCGTCTCGTACCCGAGCCCCTTCAGCCACTCCGCGATCGTGGGGGCCGCCCGCTCCCGGAGGCGCGGCCCGGTCTGCCACTGGCTGCCGTGCTCGCTCGGGTACAGGCCGGTGAACAGGCTGGCGTGGGAGGGGAGGGTCCAGGGGGCCTGGGCGATCATAGTTCGGACCAGCAGGCCGTCCCTGGCCAGGGCGTCCACCGCGGGGGTGGTGGGGCGGTCGTAGCCGTAGCAGCCGAACCGGTCCCACCGCGCGGTGTCGAAGACGACCAGGACGATGTTCGGAAGGTCGGTCACGGCGATCGCTCCCCGGGCACGCTGCCAGAGGATACCGGCCGGAGGGTCGGGACGCCGGTGGTAGCCTCCGGCCCGATGGCACCGGCGAGCGGCCCCAACCTCGTGCTGGTCGTGCTGGACACGGCCAGAGCGGACCACGTTCGGGCCGGGCCCGCGTTCTCCGCGCTCTCCAGGGCCGGCCGCTCGTTCCGCCGGTCCGTGGCCCCGGCCCCCTGGACCCTCCCATCCCA
>JACQTL010000113.1 GCA_016210805.1 Actinomycetota bacterium
CCGGCCGGGCGCCGGCGGTCGCGGTTCCCCTGGCGGAGCACCAGGATGAACCCGCCGTAGGCGAGCGCGGTCAGCAGGCCGAACAGCACCCCGAGGGCGGGATCGGCCCCGTAGGCCCCGGTGCCCACCACCCCCGAGATCAGGACGAGCCCCACCAGGGCCAGGGGGAGCGCCAAGAGCACGCTCCCATCGGGGCGCTCGCGGAGGGCCAGCCAGGCGAGCAGCGCCACGAACATCACCTGGGTGTTGCCGAGGACCGTGGCCAGGCCCGCCCCCACCCAATGGATCGAGTGGTGCCAGAAGACGAGGTCGAAGGCGAAGAACGCCCCGGCGGCCAGGGCCAGGCGGCGCTGGGACGCCGGCCGGGGGCCTTACCGGCGGCGCTCCGCCCAGGCCAGGAGCCCCAGCGCGGGGAGCGCGTAGGCGCACCGGAACACCGCGGCCGTGGAGGGGGAGACGTCGGCCACGCGGACCAGGATCCCCGAGAAAGCGATGAACACGGAGCCCAGCGCCGCCCCGAGGTAGGGGCGCCGCCCTCCGGCCCTCCGCATCCCGGCCACCCGTCGACGGGTGGCCCCTCCCACTCTCATCGCTCCCTCCGCTAGCGTCGCCGGGCGTCCCCCAGGTTACGAGACGCCCTCCCCGCTCAGGGGGCCGGCCGGAGGGTGACCTCGTGGTAACCGCTCGCCCCGTCGGGATGGGGTGGGCGGACGATCTGCGTCTGGGTCCGGCCCTCGCCGTCGGTGGCCCGGGCCGCGAGGTCCCAGGGGCCCTCGGGCTCCGGTACGAACGGGAACCGCCAGAGCCGCCAGGCGGTCGGCGAGAGCGCCGCCTTCAGCTCGGCGTCGGCCCAGGTCGCGCCGCCGTCCGTGGAGACCTCGACGCGCTCGACGCCCCGGGTTCCGGCGAAGGCCACCCCGGCGATCGTGACCGGGCCCCCGATCGCCTCGCCGTCCCAGGGCGTGTCGATCCGGCTCATCGTCTTGACCACCGCCCCCTTCGACCAGCCCCGCTGCTCCCAGTACCCCGTGTACGGCCGGTCGACCACCTCGACCCGCCCCAGCCACTTGGGCTGCTTCATGCCGTAGATGCCGGGGACCAGCAGCCGGGCCGGGAACCCGTGGGCCCGGGGGAGGGTCCGCCCGTTCATCCCCACCGCCACGATCGAGGTGGGGCGCATGGCCTGCTCGAGGGTGATCGAGTCGGAGTAGCCGTCCACGGACCGGAACACCACCTCGACCGCGCCGTCGCCGATCCCGGCCCACTCGAGGACGTGGGCGACCGGGATCCCCGTCCACCGCGCCGTGGAGACGAGCGAGCCCCCCACCTCGTTGGAGATGCACTCGAGCGTGACGTACTGCTCGACCGCGGGCATCGAAAGCAGCTCGTCGTAGGGTATTGAGAGGGTCCGGTCGACCAGGCCGTCCACCTCCAGGGCCCAGCCCTCCTCGTCTACGACGGGATCGACGATCGCCGTGTCCACCACGTAGTGGAGGCGGTTCGGGGTCACCTCGGCGGCCAGTCCCGGGATGTCCTCGAAGGCGGCGTCGGCGGGGGCCGGGGTCGGCCGGGAGGCCGGCGAGACCCTGATGCGCAGGGGCCGGTCCCCGGGGTCCTCCCCCGGGAACAGCAGGCGGCCCAGGCCCGACCATCCCAGGAGGAGGCCGGCCCCTCCGACGAGCCCGGCCCGGAGGGCCTCCCGCCGGGTGGTCACCCCCCGATCGGGCGGGGCGGCGGGCCTCCCCGGAGCCTCCCCGGCCCGGCCGAGGTCCGGCGCGGCTCGCCCCACGGCCATGCGCCCGTGCGAGCGAGCGGCAGCGAGGGCGCCACCGGCCAGCGCGGGGAGGAGGGCCACCGCGTAGGCGAGCCGGCCCACGGACCCCGGGCGCTCCTCGAGGACCGCGACGGCGAGGACGACCGGGGGGAGGCCCAGGAGGGCCGCGGCGACCCCCGGCCGGCCGCCCAGGCGCCGGGCAACCTCGGGGAGCGCCCACCCCAGGAGGGCGGACAGCGCGAGGAACCCCAGGGCGACCCCGATCACGGCGAGCCGGAGCGCCCAGTGCCCCAGGAGCTCGATGAAGAACGTGGCCACCGGCCCGGGCGTGACCCTGACCAGGGCCTCGGCCACGGCCACGGGAGGGAACGGCACGACCGGGAGCGCCAGGGACACCACCGCGGCGACGAGCAGCGCGGCGGCCCCCCCGGCCACCCCGGCCACCGCACCGTGCGGCCCGATCCGCCGGCCGGACCGGGGGCCCCTCCGCCCGGTCCCCGCCTCGCTCACCGGTTCAGGATGCCCCCTCGCGCCCGTTCCCGCGAGAGGGGGGGCGCTCGCCCGCCGGACCGCGGTGGTGGCCGCCCCGAGCCCCAGCAGGGCCCAGACGTGCCGGAACTCCTCGGCCGACACGAACAGCCCGTGGAACAGGAGTGCTCCCACCAGGCCGCCCACGACGGCCAGGGGGAGGTCGGAGAGCGGCTCGGTCCACGGCCCCGGGGCGGGGGACAGGCCGCGGAGCACGACCCCCAGGAGGAGCAGGAAGGCGGCCAGTCCCACCAGCCCTGCCTGGCCGGCCACCGAGAGCCACACGTCGTGCGCGTCGCGGTTGCGGGGCGGCGGGTCTCGCCACGCGTCCAGCACGTCGCCGGCCAGCCACCGGGAAAGGGGCGGACGCCCCCCCACGAGCTCCCCGTACCCGATGCCCAGGACGGGGTTGTCCCGGACGGTGGCCGCCGCCCCCAGCCACGTCCCCACCCTGGTCCCCTTGAGCAGGTGGAGGTCCCGGCCGCCCACGGGGACGTGGCCCTCTCCCCGGGGGACCAGGTGGCCCACGGTGGCCACGGCGAAGCCGATGGCCACGAAGAGCCCCCCCGCGAGCGCGGCGCGCCGCAGGGCCCGGGGCCACCCCCGGCGCCGCCCCAGGCCCACCGCCGTGACGCCGGCCCCCAGGCCGATCCCCCCGATCCCCGTGGAGAGGGTGGAGAGCCCGACGATCCCCACGGCCCCCGCGGCCGCGTGCTGCGCCCGGCGGGGTAGGGCCAGGCGCCCGCAGGCCAGGAGCAGGGGGAGCGAGGCGGCCAGGTAGCTGGCCAGGAGGTTCGGGTTCCGGGAGGGTGGGCAGATCCGGGGGACGGGCAGCTCGGGGAGCCGGCCGTAGGTGCACACGAACAGGTCGCGGCCCGTCTGGGGGGACACGGCGAACACGGCGATCCCCACGAGCCCGACGGCCGTGGCGGCCAGGGTTCCGCCGATCCAGGCCCGGACCGTCCAGGCCAGGGCGTCCGGGCCGTCGAGGGTCCGCACGGTGAGCCACGGCAGGAGGACGAGCGACGCGTTGGCGGAGAGCTTGAGCAGGCGGGAGGGCACGACCGAGTCGGCGGCGACCAGGGAGGCGAGGAGCACCCCGAGGTAGAGGGCTCCGGCCAGGAGCGGGGCGGCGGGGGCCGGGCTCCTCGTCCGGACGGCCCTAAGGACCGTCCCCCCGTACGCCACCGCCAGGAAGACGTCGGAGACCTGCACGAACGTGCCGCCCACGGCGACCGCGGGCACCGCGAACGGCATCGTGGCCACGAAGGCCAGGTACGCGAGCAGTACCGGGTCCCGGGGCCTCCCCACCGGCCGCCTCAGGCTCCGGGGGCTCCGGCGGGCAGAGGGCCTTCCTCCGGGGTCCCGGTTCCGCCGGGGCCCGGTCCGGGGACGTAGCGACGGCGGTGGTACAGGAGGGCGGGCCCCCGGCCGGCCGTGCCGCCCGCCTCGATCAGCCCGATCACGATCCAGTGGTCCCCGGCCTCGATGAGGCCTTGGACGGTGCACTCGGCGTGCCCGAGCGCGGCCCCTGCGCCGATCAGGGGGGCGCCCCCCGCGGATCCCCCCGGGGACCAGGCCACGCCCTCGAACTTGTCGTCGGAGGGCTCCGAGAACCTCCGGGCCAGGTCGAGGCCCTCCGCCCCCAGGACGTTGACGGCGAAGGCGCCCGCCTCCCTGATCGCGGCCAGGGTCCGGGACCCGCGGTCCAGGCAGGCCAGGAGGAGGGGGGGCTCGGCCGACACGGAGCAGACGGCGGTGCAGGTCAGGCCCCGGGGCGTCCCGTCCGCGTCCAAGGCGGTGACCAGGGTGACCCCGCCCGGCAGGGCGGCCATCACCTCGCGGAAGTCGTCGGGGTCGATCGTCATGCTGGCTCCTGGGCCGCTGGGCGAATCCTACGGTGGATGCCCCGGCGGGCCGAGAGGAGGCGGGGACCCCCGGCCCGTGGCACGCTTGCCTGGGGGCCGGGGCCCCGGCGTCGCGCGGAGGGAGGTCGGCCATGATCGGGCTCGTCGTCTGGGGGGTGCTGTTCGGGGCCCTCCTCGCCTACCAGGGGTTCTGCCTGCTCTCCACGGGGGACCGGTGGCCGGCCATGACCGACCTCCTCCGGGTGGCGCTCCGCTCGCCGGTCGGGCGCTGGGTCCTGTTCGGGACCTGGCTGTGGATCGGCTGGCACCTGTTCGTCCGGACCTACCGGTTCCTGCCCAGGGCCTGAGCCGGTGGACTGGGAGCTGGTCCTCCGGCAGGCGGTGGCCCCCGTGCTGGCCGCCTACCTCGTCGTGCTGGGCTCCCTGGTGGCCACGGCCCGGGCCCGCCGCCGCCCGGGCCCCCCTCCGGGCCGGCTGACCGGCCGGGTCTTGGCCCGGCGGGTCCTGGCCACGGTGGCCGGTGGCTTCGGGTTCTTCCTCCTCATCATCGTGGTCTTCTACTTCGTGCTCGGCGGGGAGGACCCGACCCTCGTGGCCGACGCGCTCCTGGGCGGCTCGGTGCTCGCGCTCGGGATCGTCCTGCCGGCCTTCCTGGTCCTGACCGTCGCTGAAGGGTGGTTGCGGCGGCGCCGGGCTCCCGATCCCTAGCCCCCGCCGGATCCGGGCAGCACGGAGGAGGGGTCCCGAGTCTGGAGGACCTCGACCCGGTTCACCTTCCAGCCCTCGGTGGTCTCGATCAGGCCGATGTCGAACCGGACCACCTCGACCCGAGGCTCCGGGGCGGACCGGTTCGTGACGGTCTGGCGGATGACCGCGAACACCCCCGCCGTGTCGCCCTCGATCTCCTGGACGAACAGCGAGACGACCTCGCCCCGGCTCTCGGCATCGGCCTCCCGGATGGCCGCGACCGCGTCCGGGCCGAAGAAGACCTCCACCTCGTCGGCGAAGTCGCCCACGGCGTACGACCGTATCCGTTCGACGTCGGCCTCGATCGTGGCCGCGCTGAAGTTGGTGAGGGACAGGGCGAAGGCCCGGCTCTGCCGGGTGACCTCCGCCCGCCGGCGCTCGACCCCCTCGGAGGACCACCACAGGTACGCGAACAGGGCCGCGGTGGCGAGGGCCAGGGCGAACAGCGCCCACGGGAGGAGGGGGCGGGCGGCCGGCGCCGCGGCGGCGCCGGCGGGCTCATCGGGACCGGTCGTCCCCACGGGGGGATGATGGCGCACGGGGGCGGTCCGCGCTCCCACGTCAGGACCCGTCGTCCAGCTCGGAGCCCTCGACCAACACCACGCCGCCGGGCTGGGTCCCGGGGCCGACCCCCGGCCCGTAGATCGAGCGGCACCCCTTCCCGGCCAGGACGTCGGGCGGCGGGCGCTGCCCGGGGTAGGCCTGGGCCGGTGGCTCCTGGTGGGGGAGGAGCTGCACCCGGAACCAGTCGAAGTCGTCCTTCCCCGTCTGGACGAGCTTGTCGACCGCCACGAAGAAGAAGTGGTTGAGGTCGAGCGTGGCGGCCAGGCTATCGAGGTTGTCGGGCCGGGCCAGGACCTCGTTGATGTGCCCGAAGTCGCGGATCACGCAGGCCAGGTTGGCCTTGTGCCTGCCCAGGAACGACCCGTACTGCTCCGCGAACCGGGCGCTGCTCCCCATGAGCTCGACCAGGTCGAAGCGGTTGTCGCGGAGGATGTCGGCGAGCGCCGCCGTCTGGGTGATGTCGTCGGCCAGGGCGTCGGCGTTGTCGGCCAGGACCCCGGTGACCTCGGGGCCCGTCTCGATCAGGGCCTCCAGCCGCTCCCGGACCTCGAGCAGCCGCTCCGGGAGGAGTGCCGTCGACTCGGACAGGGAGGCCAGGTCCTCGCCCCGGCCCTCCAGCGCGACGGCGAGCTCGTGGACCAGCGTGGACAGGTCCTCGGAGGGCACCGCATGGAGCACCCGGGCCAAGACCTCGATCGTCTTCTCGGCGTCCGGCGCCGCCGTCGTGTCGGCCAGGCCGATCCTGGCCCCGTCGGGGATGGCCTCCCCCCGGCCGGGGGACAGCTCTATGACCATGTCGCCGATCGGGCTCCGCCGGTTGATGCCGGCCCGGGTCCCCCCGGGGACGGTGATCCCCGGGTCCAGGACGATCGTGACGATGGCCACGCCGCGGCGGTCGAGCTCGACGGTCGCGACGCTCCCCACCGGGACGCCGCGCATCGTCACGTCGTTTCGGGGGGCCAGGCCCGAGGCGTCGGCGAAGGCGAGCTCCACGGTGCGCCCGGGGGCCTGCTGGATCACCAGGGTGTTCACCACGTGGACGGTGAGCAGCGCGGCGAGCCCCACGAACACGGCGAGGTTGAGGATCGTCTTCCTCGTGATCACGCCGTCACCTCCCCATCACCCCTTGCACCGCCGGGCCGGGTCCTCAGGGTCGTCGTTGAACCCGCAGATCACGAAGTCCTGGATGACCTGGTTGAACGTGCCGTAGTCCACGAGCTGGGTGTTCCGGTTGTGGAGCGGCGCGTAGATCAGGAACTTCTCGATCGAGTCCTGCTCCTCGCGGAGCACCCGGAGGATCGTTCGAATCTGCGAGAAGAACCGGTCCATCTCGTCGGAGTGCTCCTCCAGGATCGAGTCCGCGCCGCGGGCCAGGCGGGCCAGGCTGTGCAGAGCCTCCTGGAGGCGGCCGCTCTCCTCCCTGAGCACCCGGAGTCCCCTGGCCGAGTTCCGCAGGGCCAGCCCGTGGGCGTCGGCCCTGGTGGCCAGGGTCCGGTTGAACCGGTCCATCGAGCGGATCAGCGCGTCGATGTCGTCGGTCCGTCCGGCGTACCGGCTCACGATGACCTGGAGGTTCCCGAGCAGGGCGCCCAGCTCGTCGCCCTGCTCCCCGAACCCCCTGGCCCCCTCGTCGATCATCGTGGCCAGCTCGCTCACCCCGATCGCGCCGAACACGTCGGCCCCCTCCCTGACCAGATCCTCGAGGTCGGGGCGGGTGTCCGTGTCGCCGATCTCGTCGCCGTCCCGGATCGAGGGGGCGTCCTCCGCGAGCTCCTCCGGGATCACCAGGTCGACCACCCGCTCGCCCAGGAGGCTGGTCCGCCGGATCCGGGCCCCCGCGTCGCGCGGGACGCCGGCCTCCGGGTCCAGCACCATCGTCACCACGGCCTCGGTCCCGTCCAGGCGGATGTCGGTCACCTTGCCCACCGTGATGTCGGCCATCATCACGGGGGCCTGGTCGGTGAGGTCCCCGACGTCGGCGAAACGGGCCGTGACCAGCAGCCCCTCCCCGCGGCCGCAGGCGGCCAGCGTCCCGGCCAGGAGCGCCAGGACGGCCAGGACGGCGAGGGCGGCCAGGCGCCTCACAGCAGGCCTCCGTAGCGGATCAGGGGGTCGCCCAGGGTCTCCTCGAGGAGCGACTCCATCGTGACCTCCACGCCCCTCGATGGGACCCCCGCGGCCTGCTTCCGTCGCTCCCGCCGCTCGCACGCCTTCGGACGCTCCGCGTCCGCGCAGGTCTCCTCGATGGCCCGCTCGGTGAGGGGCGCGCTGATCCCCGGGACCCCGGCCACGGCCTCGGCCAGCGCCTCCTCGGGCGGGCGGGGCAGGGAGGGAGCGCACGAGAGGTCGAAGCAGAAGAGCTCGGGGACCTCCTGCTCCCAGAACGCGGGGACGGCGCACTCGTCGGCCCCGAAGGTGACGCACAGGTCGATCAGCCGCTGCTCGATCCGGAACAGGATCAGCACGGCGAGCTCCTGGCCCTGGTTCCCCAGCCGCAGCCAGTCGCGGTCGTAGTCCGCGGCCCGGGAGGCCGCCAGGAACAGCCGCCTGGCGTGGTGGCCCGTTCGGGCCAGGCGGTCGACGTTGCGGTCGATCGTCCGCCCGGTCCGGGTCAGGGCCCGGATGTCCTGGCCCAGGGGGGCCCGGTGGTCGACCAGCAGGGAGGCCAGCTCGGTGGCGGCCAGGTTCAGGCCCTGGATCGTGCCCTCCAGGGCGTCCCTGTTCTCCACCACCGTGCCCACCACCCGTCCGTAGGTCCGGATCACCCGGCCCAGGGCCTCCTGGCGCCCGGCCAGGGCCTGGGTGAGCTTGTCCAGCTCGACGATCAGCACGGCCAGGTCGTCGCGCTTGGCGGACAGGGTCTCCATCACGCTCGCGCCGTGCTCGATCAGGCGGGAGAGCTCGGCCCCGTTGCCGTCCAGTGCCCGGGCCGCCGTGCTCACGAACCGGCCCACCGTCGCGGGGTCGAGCCGGCCCAGGTCGTCCTGGAGCGCCCGGAGCAGTTCGTCCGGCTCGCTGGGGACGGCCGTGCGCTCCAGGGGGATCTCCGCGCCGTCACCCAGCGTCGGCCCACCCGTGTACGCCGGGAAGAGCTGGATGTACCGCTCGCCGAGGAGGGACGATGGCACGACGGCGGCCTTCACGTCGGCGGCCAGCCGGACGGACGGGTCGGTGACCTCGAAGGCGACCAGGACGCCGTCCGGCTCGTTGCGCACCTCGAGAACCCTCCCCACGTCGACCCCCAGGACCCGCACGGCGATCCCGGGGAACACCTGCACGGCCCTGGCGAAGCGGGCCGTGTGGGTCCGGGTCCCGGCGTCGCCGCCCCAGCACGCCGCGGCCACCAGGGCGGCGACGAGCGCGGCGGCGAAGAGCCGGCGGAGCGGCCTCACGGGAGGTCACCCCCCAGCTCCCCGCCCCCCAGGTCGCCGCCCCCGATCACGTCCTCGATCAGGTCCTCGATCGTGCCGGGGAGGGGCTCCTCCTCCTGTCCCGGGCCCTCGCTCCCCGGGAGCCCGCCCTGCGAGCCGTCGCCGCCGGGGGGGATCGTGCCCCCCGGGCTCCCGGGGTCGTTCGGGCCTCCGGGCGCCCCGCCGCCCTCCTGGTTGCCGGACGCGGCGCAGTCCGTCCCCAGGAGGTCGTCGATCAGCTGGTCGACGGCCCCGCACTGGCCGAGGATCGCGTCGACCCCCAGCGGGCCGAGCGACTGCACGAAGATGTTGGCCCACCGGTTGGGGACGCCCGACGAGTACCCCACGCTCGCGTAGCCCTCCACGGCCTGCTCGAGGTACGAGATCGTCGCGGCCAGGTCGACCTGGTGGCGGTCGAGCACGGTCAGGTCGGTGTGCAGCGAGCCCAGCGTGGCGTCCAGGAGCGCCCTGTTGCGCCGGATCAGGTCGGCGGTCTCGTGGGACGCCGAGTCGGTGGCCTCCAGCAGCCTGACCAGGTCGTCCTGGTGCCGGTCCAGGTTGGCCAGAACGGCGTCCAGGTGGTCGATCAGCGAGACGATCGTGTCGTCGCGCTCCCCCAGCGTCGTGGAGAGCACCCGCAGCGAGTCGATCAGCCGCGAGAGCTCCTGCCGGCGCCCGTCCACGGCCTCGGCCACGTCGGCCAGGCCGGTCAGGATCCGGCCGACCTCGTCGTCCTTCCCGGAGGCGATCGTGGCGACCTCGGCCAGGAAGGCGTTCAGGGCATCCATGTCGGACTCCTCCAGGAGGTCGACCGAGATGTCGTTCAGCTCGGTGATGTCGATGGGCGTGGTGGTCCGGTCCACGGGGATCACGTCACCCTGCCCCATGGCCCCCCGGCCCGTCCCGTCAATCAGGTTCACGGAACGCCGCCCGAGCAGCGTCTCGATCACCACCTCCGCCCTGGTGTCCGGGGAGAGCTCGATCCCCCGGTCGATCCCCAGCTCGAGGATCACCCGGTCGCCCTCGATCCGGGTCGCCTTCACGGCTCCCGCCTCCAGCCCGGCCACGGTCACCTCGTCGCCGGCCTGGATCCCGGCCGCGTCAGTGAACTGGGCGCTGATCCGGTACTGGTCGGCGAACACCCCCCCGGACAGGAGGAGGGCGAAGGCCGAGCCGGACACGACGACGGCCACGGCGATCGAGCCGATCACCCTGGGGCTGCGCTCGAGGAAGGAGGCCCGGAGGGCCTCGCGGATCCGGCTAGCCATCGCCGCCCCCCAGGACCGAGTCCACCAGGTCGCCGAGGTCGCCCCCTCCGGACCAGGACCCATGGTCCCCGGCCCCCGTCCCGGAGCCCCCGCCGGACGTCGACCCGCCGGCCCCGGAGAGCCCCCCGGTCGACTCGTCCAGGCCCTCGGTGACGTCATCGAGCCCGCCGTCGAGCCCGCCGCCCAGCCCGACCCCTCCGATCAAGCTGCCGGACAGCTCGCCGGTGGGCGCGGCCCACCGGTCGCACCCCGCGTAGGCCGGAGTGGCCATCCCCTGGGCCCGCTGGCTCGGCAGCTCGCTGACCGCGGCGATCGTCCGGCCCTCGCGGTCCTTGAGGGTGAACTCGACGATGCGGACGTTGAACCACTCGCCCCAGCTGGTGGTGTCGAAGTACGGGGCGATCCCCGCGGGGAGGGTGCAGAGGGTCTCCTCGAGGGCCGCCCGGTTGCGGGCCAGGGTGTCGGCCACCACCCGGAGGTCGGCCAGGGAGACGTCGATGTTCTGGCGGTTCTCCCGGAGCAGCCGGTCGAGCTCCTCCTGCACGTCGGCGAAGGCGGTGAGGAGGATGTTCACGTCGTCGGTCATGCCCTCGAGCCGCCCGCCCACGTGCTCGAGGTCAGTGATGATCGTTGCGATCGACTCGTCCTGCTGCGCGTACGTGGCCATCACCGTGTCCGAGGAGGCGATGACGCTCCGGATGGCCTCGTCCATCCCCCCCAGGTCGTCGGCGAGGCTGGCCGCGTCGTCGATCAGCAGCCTGACCGTGGCCTCGTTCCCGGCCAGCGCGGTGTTCATCGCGTCGATGAACGCGTTGGCCTTCCGCGGGTCGATGGCCCGGAGCACGGGACCCAGCCGGTTGAGGAACGCTCCCAGGTCGGCCGCGGCGTCGGTGTTGCTCACCGGGATGCGGTCGCCCTCCCCCAGGGGGCGGCCCCCCTCCCCCGGGAACACGTACACGTAGCGCTGGCCGAGCACGTTCCGCCACCTGATCTGCACCCGGCTCTCGGTGGAGAGCCGCACGTCCCGGTCCACGTTGAACGTGACCACGGCCAGGCCGTCCTCGATCCGGGCTCCCTCCACCCGCCCGACGTCCACCCCGGCCAGCTTCACGGCGTCGCCCTTGAAGATCCCGGCGGCGTTGGTGAACTCCGCCTCCACCCGGTAGGTGTCCGCGAACAGGCGCATGTTGGCGAGCTTCACGGCCAGCCCCACCGTGAAGACCATGCACACCGCGGTGAAGGCCAGGACCTTGCCCAGCACCCCGAACGGGACCCGCCGGGCGCTCACAGCGTCCCCCCGTGGCAGAGCGGGACGTGGGGGCGGACGTCCACGGGGAGGGCCGTGCAGAGCTGCCGCCACTCCTCCTCCTGGTCGTTGCCCCCGATGAAGTTGACGAACCCGGCCGCCCCGCTCCCGTCGGGCAGCGGCTTCGGGTTGCCGCCGAGCTTGAACACGTACCGGTACAGGCCCCACACGAGGTCGTGCAGGCCGTCGGGCCGGTCGGCGATCGTCTGGAGCACGACGTCGCCCTCGTCCATCAGCCGGTCCCAGTCCTCCCGGTTGAGGATCAGGAGGTCAGCGAGGTGGTCGGAGAAGGGCACCAGGGCCTCCAGGGACCGGCGGAGGGCCCGCTGGGCTTTCGGCGAGGCGTACACCGGGACCCCCTCGTTGATCGCGTCGGCCAGGGCGTTGAGGTCCACGGCCCGCTCCTCCAGCGCGCCGAACACCACCCGGAAGTCGCGGAGGGCCTCGAGCTGCTCGTCGACGGTCCTGGCGAACAGGCCGGACAGCCGGGCGTTGGCCCGGAGGCTCCGGGCCACGTCGTCCCCGTGCCCCCTGGCCGCCGTGGCCAGCTCCGAGATCACGGTGGCGAGATCCGATGGCCGGATCGCGGCCAGCACGGACACCCCGTCCTCCAGGGCGTCCTCCAGCTCGGGGCCGACGTGGCCCGCCGCGACCTTGTCGCCGTCCAGCAGGTAGGGCCCGTCGTTCCCGGAGAACCGGAGGTCGACGAACTTCGCCCCGAGGAGGGTCTTCAGGCTGATCACCGCCCGGGCCTCCCGGGGGATCCGGTGGCGGTCCTCGATCTCGAGGGTCAGGCGGGCCCTCCGGTCGACCAGGTCGATGGACTCGACGTGGCCGACCACGACCCCCCGGACCCGGACGTCGGAGCCGACCTGGAGCTGCTGCCCGGCCCGGGGGAGGTCCACGCTCAGGCGGTAGGTGTCGTCGAAGCCGCCGTACGCCCACTTGATGGCCAAGTACATGGCCCCGCCGGCCGCTCCCAGGACGAGCGCGCCGACGACGAGGGCCGCCAGGTGGCGCCTCATCCGGCGATCCTCACCGTGTCGCCGCCCCCCCACATGAGGAGCGACAGGAACAGGTTCAGCACGACGACCACGACGATCGAGGTCCGGATGGCCCGCCCGGAGGCCACGCCCACCCCGGCCGGGCCGCCGGTCGCCGTGTATCCGTAATAGGTGTGGATCAGGGTCACGACGATGGCGAACACCACCGCCTTGATCAGGGAGTAGAAGATGTCGATCGCCGGCAGGAACAGCTTGAAGTAGTGCTCGTAGGTCCCCCCGGAGAGGTTGAAGAACCTGGTCACGATGAGCTCGGTGGCCAGGTAGGAGGAGAACAGCGCGGCGAGGTACAGGGGGATGATCGTGATGATCGCGGCCCAGATCCGGGTCACCACCATGTAGACCATCGAGGGGATGGCCATGACCTCCAGGGCGTCGATCTCCTCCGAGATGCGGGCGGCCCCGATCTGGGCGGTGAACCCCGCCCCGACCTGGGCGGCCAGGGCGACGCCGGCGATCAGCGGGGTGATCTCCCGGGTGTTGGCCCACGAGGAGACCAGCCCGACGAAGGCCTGGGCCCCGATCTGCTCCAGGCCCTGGAACCCCTCCAGGCCGACCTGGGTCCCGGTGAAGAAGGACATCGAGAAGATCACGAAGAACATCCCCGCGCCGATGATCAGGGCCCCGGCGCCGATCGTGATGTCGGCCACCACGCTCGCGATCACGGCCTTGTACCTGAGCCCGGCGGGCATGGCCCGGACGGCCCGGCCGTAGAACCGCAGCTGGCGGAGGAGTTCGTCGAAGGGGCGGGCCGCCCCCCCCACGGCCCGGGTGACCGGTCCCGGCACCGCCTCGGTCCTCGTCGCCATCGCCTCTCTCCTCAGAACTTCTGCGGCACGAAGTTGAAGTACAGGGCGGTGAGGATGAAGTTCAGGAAGAACAGGAGGAGGAACGTGATGACCACGGCCTGGTTGACAGCGTCACCGACCCCCTTGGGGCCGCCCCGGGCGAAGAAGCCCTTGTAGCAGGCCACCATCCCGCCCACGTAGCCGAACAGCGCCGCCTTCACGATGGCCATCCACAGGTCGGGGAGCTGGGACAGCTCGTTGAAGGAGGCGAAGTAGCTGGAGGTCGTCCCGTTCTGGACCACGACCGCGAAGAACCAGCCTCCGCCGATCCCGGCCACCGACACGATCGCGTCGAGGAGGATGGCCACTATCGAGGCCGCGAACACCCGGGGCATGATCAGCCGGTGCACGGGGTCGATCCCGAGCACCTCCATCGCGTCGATCTCGTCGCGGATCCGCCGGGACCCGAGGTCCGCGCACATCGCCGACCCGCCCGCCCCGGCGATCAGGAGCGCGGTGGCCACCGGGGCCTCCTCCCGGACCACGGCCAGCACCATGGCCGC
>JACQTL010000110.1 GCA_016210805.1 Actinomycetota bacterium
AGAGCCCCGCACGCGTGGAGTGGGTCCTGGCCGATCCGGACGGGGCCGAACGGCTGAGGAGCCTGCTCGCCGAAGAAGGACCGGTCGGGATGGGGTCCGGGGAGGGGGGGCGAGCGGATGGTGGCTTCGTCGCGCCCCTGGGCTCGAAGGAGCCATTCGCCGGCCTCCTCGGCGCCGTGCCCGTGCCCGACCGGCCGCTCTCCCATGCCGACGAGGACCTCCTCCGGGCCGTGGCCGGACAGATCGGCGTGGCCCTGGACAACGCCCGGCTCCACCGCGACGAGCGTGACCGACTCAGGTCGTACGTCCAGGAGGTCACCCGGGCCCAGGAGGAGGAGCGCAAGCGACTGGCCCGCGAGCTCCACGACACGGTGGCCCAGGACCTCGTTCGATTGGTTCGGGGCCTCGACGGCATGACGGAGGCCCCCGCCGCACGAAGCGACGAGATGACGGCCGGAGACCTGAGGGGCCTCGGGGGAGCCATCCTGGAAGACGTTCGCCGGGTCGGACGGGACCTCCGGCCGACGGTCCTGGACGACCTCGGACTGGTCGCCGGGCTGGAGTGGCTCTCCTCCGACCTCCGGGTCCGTTCGGGGATCGAAGCCACGTTCCGCGTTTCCGGCCGGCGCCGGCGGCTGCCGGGAGAGGTGGAGCTGGTGCTCTTCCGGATCGCCCAGGAGGCTCTGACCAACGTCGAGAAGCACGCGGGGGCCGGCACCGTCGCCGTTCTGGCCCGGTTCGAGGCCGGATCGGTGCGGCTGGTCGTGGAGGACGACGGACGGGGTTTCGAGCCGGCGCGCAGCCATCGCCTCGCCCGGGAGGGGCGATTCGGCCTCGTGGGGATGGAGGAGCGAGCTCGCCTGGTGGGCGGGTCGATCGACGTGCGTTCCCGACCGGGCGGTGGAACCGCGGTCTCCGTGGAGGTCCCCCTCGGTCGTGGCCCCCAGCTCCCCGAGCAGGTGCCCGAGCTGTGAGGCGTCGTGGATCGCCCGGGAACCTCACCGGGGCCCGGCCGCGGCCCGCCGGGCGGCCAGCACGAGCAGGAGGACTCCGCCGGCCAGCAGCACGGCGCCCCCGGCCAGCAGGCCGACCCCGATCCACGGGAGCGCGGGGACGGTCGCACCGATGTCGGCATCCACGTCGACGCCCGCGCTCCCGTCCTCGTTCATCACCACGATCGTCCACGAGCCCGGAGGGGGCTCCCAGAGCAAGGTCATGGTCCCCGGGCCGGAGCTCGAGACGTCCCAGAACCGCTGGTCTCCCGGGGGAGTGGATGGGGCGCCGCCCTCGTGGACCCCGTAGCGGGGGTGGGCGAAGTCCCGGACCGTCGCGTGGGCCACGCCGGCCAGGTAGCGGTCCACGTCGGCCTGGGGGCCGATCCCCACGAACACCGGGCCCCCGCTCGAGGCGGTCACGCGGAGGCGGACCTCCCCGACGATCGCCGAGGCGTACAGCCAGTTGGGCCCCTGGACCCGCACGTCGATCCCCTCCTCCACCAGCGCGTGGCCGCCGGTGGCGAACCGCTGCGTGGGCGTGGTCAGGAAGCCGTCGGCGTCCCGCCGGGCGGCATCGGCCCACAGGGCCACCCCGCCTCCGCCCACCAGGCCCATGGCCGTCAGGCTGAGGAGCGCCCCCACGACGACGGCCACGACCCGGCCGGCCGTCCATCCTCCGGGCCGGGCCCGGGCCGCCGGTCCGGACGGCGGCGGGGGCAGGGGAGCCGTCACGCCCGGCTCCGCGCCACCGAGGTCCAGCCGGAAGGGCGGGTAGTCGTCGGTCAAGAGTGCCGCGTACGCGGCCACCCGGAGCGCCCACCTGTTCAACCCGACGACCAGGTCGAAGATCCCGCCCGGGTAGCTGCCGGAGAACAGGAGCACCACCCCGGCCACCAGCACGAGGATGCCGATCAGGCCTCCGCCCGCGCTCCATTCGAGGTGTCCCTGCCTCCATCCGAACCAGGCCCCCCCGCCGACCAGCAGCGCCACGACGATGTAATGGGGGATGGCCAGCAGCCACCACTTCACCAGGGCGAGCCCGCGCGAGAGCGACTCCGGGTAGGCGACCTCGTAGCGGGCCGGGTAGTCCGGGACGTCGGCCAGGGTGAACGGCGGGTACCGGTCCGTCCCCAGGGCGCCGTAGCCGTAGTAGGAGACGCGCCACGTCCACCGCAGGACCCCGACGTTGAACTCGAAGATGGCCCGCGGATAGCGCCCGGTGAACACGATGGCCACCAGCGCGACCAGCCACAGCACGGCGAAGGCCAACCACAGGAACACCAGGACGATCACGTGCGGGATCAAGAGCACCCACTTGACCAGCCAGAGCCAGCGGGAAAGGTCCGTGTCGAGCCGGGCCTCCATCCTCGCCGGATACGTGGTCTCGGTGGACATCGGAGGATCACCCCTCGCGCTCGATCGTCGCGGCCAATCTAGGCGAGGCCGGCCCGGGGTGGTGGGGGGCGAGGGGTCCTGACCCCGGAGGGCGAACGGCGGAGGGGAGCCACCGATAGCGCGAACCCGGCCGGCCCTCAGCCGGTGACCGCACCGGTCGGGGCCTCCGACCGGGTGAGCGCGTCGAGGCGGTCGAGGTAGGGTCGGGCCCCGAGGCGCTCGAAGATCTCCCGGGCCTCGTGGAGCAGGGGACCGGCCTGATCGGCCCGGCCCCTGCCGGCCAGCCACTCGGCGTGCTCCAGCAGAACCTCCGCCATCGAGAACAGGAAGGACCCCTCGCGGAAGGTCTCCGTCGCCACGCGGAACCCCGACTCCACTGCGTCGTCCTGGCCCCTGGCGGCGGCGATCCGGGCGGCGAACCGGGCCCCGTGGCCCCGGAGGTACGGCGTCAGCTCGCCCGGCCTGAGGCGCTCGACGATGGACAGGATCTCCTCGGCCTTCGCGGCGTCGCGCAGCGCCAGCGCCGCATCCATCCCCTCCACGAGCGACTGCTTCATGCTCCAATGGTTGACGCCCAGCTCGCCGAGGTAGGCGAGGGCCGTCTCGGACCTCTCGAGCGCCTTGGCGTTACGTCCCTCCATCCGCAGGAGCACGGCCTCGTTGACCGCCACGCCCGCGATGCCCTGGGGATCGTCGGCGTCCTCGGGGCCCACGCGCTCCAGCCAACGACGAGCCTCCTCGAGGTCGCCCCGTCGGGCGTGGATGGCCGTCATGTCGATCAGGTTCAGCCTGATGAACGCGGGGAGGGACCCCACCTCCTCGACCCCACCGATCGCCCGAGCCGTCCGCAGGGCGTCGTCCCACAGGCCGGAGAAGACCTGGAGGCTCATCTGCCCGGCCAGGAACGAGAGCTCCGCGCCCCTGGCCCCCACCCTCCGGGTCAGCTCCAGGGCCCGCTCGGTAACCTCGAGGGACTCCTTCTGCCGGTCCTGCATGTCCAGGACCACCAGCAGGTTGTTGTACGAGCGCAGGGCGACGTCGATCAGGCCGTTTCGCAGGGCGACGTCCAGGGCATGGCGGACGAGGACCGTGGCCTCCTCGAGGCGGTTCCTGGGCATGAGGGTCAGGGCCCGCGTGTTCAGGGCGTTTGCGAAGACCTCGGGCAGCTCCAGGGTCTCGGCCAGCTCGAGGGCCAGCTCGGTGGGCTCCCTGGCCTCCTCGTGGCGGCCGGAGAGCGAGAGGAACCGGGCGAGCTGCGCGGCCACGGTGGCCAGGTCGGCGTCGGGCTCCTCCTGCTCGGCCAGCACCGCGTGTGCGCTCCGCATCCGCTCGACGGCCGCCCCAGCGTGGCCTTCGTGGAAGTCGAGCGTGGCGATGTGGGCCGACACCCGGGCCGCCGCCCTGCGATGCCCCCCCTCCACCAGGATCCCCTCGGCCCGCTCCAGGTGGCCCCTGGAGGCCTCCACCCGGCCTCCGATCCAGGCCATGAGCCCGGCCCGCTCGAGGAGCTCGGCCTGACGGAGGGCGTCGTCGGCCAGCCCCACGGCCTGCTCGAAGTACCTCTGAGCCTCGGCGGTGGCGGCCAGCGACGCGGCCCTGTCCGCAGCGGAGGCTAGGCGGTCCAGGGCCGTGGCTCTGATGTCGGCGGCGTCCGGAGCGTCGGGGGCCAGGTCGTAGGCGGCCAGGTAGTGGGACGCGGCGACCTCGACCACGTCCTCCTCCTCCCGGCCCACCGTCCGTTCCAGGAACGTGGCCACGGCCAGGTGGCGGGCCTTGCGCTCCTTCTTCGACAGCGTCTCGTAGGCCACCCGCTGAACGAGGTCCTGGAGGAAGCCGTACTGCCCACGCTCGGGGGAGCGGGGGTCGGCCTGGACGCCGAGGACCTCCTTGCGGACCAGGGAGGACAGGAGCGGCTCCACGGCGTCCTCGCCCATGCCGGTGATCGAGGCGACACCGGCCCGGGTGAACGTCTTGCCAAGGACCGAGGCGTCCTGGACCAGCCGGCGCTCCTCGGGGGTCAGCCCGTCGAGCCTCGCCGCGATCAGGGCGTGGAGCGTCTCCGGGACTTCCAGCGCCTCGATGGGGCCCGCGGGGCGGTACCCGTTCCCCTCCTGCACGAGGAGGTCCCGGTCGAGGAGCATGCGGACGGTCTCCACCGCGTACAGCGGGACGCCCGCCGCCCTCTCGAGGATCCGGGCCCGGAGGTCGCCGGGCAGCCCGGGGACCAGGCCGGCCAGGAGGGCCTCCATGGCCTCGGGGGCCAGGGGCTCCAGGTGAAGCGACGTGGACGAGCGCCGGCCCACCCCCCAGCTCGGCCGGCGCTCGGACAGCTCGGGTCGCCCGTGCACGAGGATGTAGATCGGGTGGCTCCTGGACCAGTCCAGGAGGTACTCGATGAAGTCGAGGAGCGAGGGGTCGGCCCACTGCATGTCCTCGAACACCATGACCACGGGGTACCGTTCGGCCAGCCGCTCGAAGAACCGGCGCCACGCGCCGAACAGTTCCTCCCGCTCGGTGGCTTGGCGCTCCTCGATCCCGATCAGGTGGGCCAGGCTGGGCAGGGTCCACCGGCGCTCCTCGGGATCGGGCACGTACTGCTCGACGGCAGCGGCCAGCTTCTCCCGGGCCGAGGCCTGGTCCTCGCCCTCCAGTATCCCGGCCCGCCCCCTGACCATCTCGGCCAGGGCGAAGTAGGTCACCCCCTCGCCGTAGGCCAGGCACCGCCCGCGGTGCCAGAAGGCGAAGTCGGAGAGGCCGTCGATGTACTTGAAGAACTCCCAGGCCAGGCGGGACTTGCCAATCCCCGCCACGCCAACCACCGACACGAGCTGGGCGGTCCCCTCGCCCACGGTGACGTGGAACAGCTCCTTCAACAGCCGGAACTCGCGATCCCGACCGACGAAGGGGGGTTCCAGCCCGGCCGACCTCTGCGCGCCGCGGACCCCGGCCACCACCCGGAGGGCCCGGTGGAGGGGGACGGGCTCCGCTTTCCCCTTCAGCCGGTGCGGCCCGGCGTCCTCGTAGGCGATCGCCGCCTCGGTGGCCCTGCGGGTGGACGCGCCGACCAGGACCGTGCCGGGGTCCGCCTCGGCCTGTATCCGGGCCGCCGTGTTCACGAGGTCACCGGCGACCATGCCCTGTCCCTCGGCTCCCACGGTGACCGCGGCCTCGCCGGTGAGAACCCCGGCCCGGGCCATCAGGTCGGGGGCACCCACCTCGCTCCCCAACGTGGCCACCGCGGCGGTGAGGTCCAGGGCGGCCCGCACGGCGCGCTCGGCGTCGTCCTCCTGGGCCGTGGGCGTCCCCCACACCGCCATCACGGCATCGCCGATGAACTTCTCGATCGTGCCGCCGTAAAGCGACACCACGCGGCGGGCCACCTCGAAGTAGCTGGACAAGAGCTCGCGGACCTCCTCCGCGTCGCGCACCTCGGACAGTGGGGTGAACCCCACGAGGTCGGCGAACAGGATCGAGACCAGGCGCCGCTCGGCTCCCGGAGCGCTCCGCTCGGCCTCCGTCACCGTGGCCGGCGCCGGACGGGGCTGGACGGTGGCCAGGCCGGGGACGGTGGCTGACGGGGCGGCCCCGGGGAGCGAGGAGCCGCAATCCCCGCAGAACTTCGCCGCCTGGGGGTTCGGCGCTCCGCACGTCGGGCACAGCACCGCGAGCGCCGTCCCGCACTCCATGCAGAACTTCCGACCGGCCTCGTTGTCCGTGCCGCAGTTCGAACAGACCACGCTCGACCCCTCGCTCGCTCGTCGGCGCGGACGAACCTAGCGGACCGGCCCCGGTGCCGTACAGGGGGCCGGCAGGAACCCGGTTACCCGCTCCCTCCCGGCCCTCGGATCAGCCGCCGGGAGGGCGCCAGTCGACCTCTTGCCGCGCGGCCTCGTCCATCTCCTCGGGCGAGAGGAGCACGGTCGTGGAGACCCGGACCCTGCCGCTGGCCGAGGTGGCCAGGCTGAAGGCGGCCGCCTTGGTCGCGTCGGGGAGGTCGGCGATCGTGATGACGTCGGTGCCCCCGAAGGCGAAGTAGAAGCCCTCCAGCGTGCCCCCCAGGGCCTCGACGGCCTTGCGGACCACCTCCCGGCGGGCCGACCCGCCCTCCTGCCTGATCCCCTGCACGCCCTCGGCGGTCAGGGATGCGCCGAACATGTACTTGGGCATCTCGCCCCCCTCCCTGCGTCCGGCCCACTATCGGCCGCGGCCTCCGGCACGGTCAAGCGCGCGCCGCTGGAGGACCTCCATCCTGCCGGGTCGTATCGGGAGCCTGGAGGTTCTTTGCCCCGGATGTCATACTTCTCCGGGTCTGGGGGAGGGGGACGGTCCTGAAGCAACTCGAGCGAGCCCTGGTCTTCGTCGTCCTCGTCGCGCTGGCCCTGGTGGCCGGCGGGGCACCCGCCGGAGCCGGCGGAGAGCGGGTCGGAGGCATCCGTCCGAGCGACACCCGGATCCCCGGGAGGTACATCGTGACCCTGGCTCCGGGCGCCGAGGACGCGGGATCGCTGGCCGCCAGCCTGGCTCGCCGCCACGGCGGCACCGTCCGCCACGTCTACCGCTCGGCGCTCCGCGGGTTCGCGGTGTCGATGAGCGAGGCCCAGGCCCTGGCCCTGTCCCGGAGCCCCCTGGTGGAGTCCGTGGAGGAGGACGGCGAGGTCGGCCTGGTGGCCACGCAGAACGGAGCGACCTGGGGCCTGGATCGCATCGACCAGCCCAACCTACCTCTGGACGGGTCGTACACGTACGACGCCACGGGTGCAGGGGTCACCGCCTATGTGATCGACACCGGCATCCGGTTCTCCCACTCGGAGTTCGGCGGCCGTGCCGTGAGCGGGGTGGACTACATCGACGGGGGAACGGCGGAGGACTGCCACGGGCACGGGACGCACGTGGCCGGGACGATCGGCGGCTCCACCTACGGCGTGGCGAAGAACGTCTCCCTCGTCGGTGTCCGCGTGCTCAATTGCCTGGGTAAGGGGTTCTGGTCCGGCGTCATCGCGGGAGTCGACTGGGTGACCCAGAACCGCCCGCCCGGCCAGCCGGCGGTGGCGAACATGAGCCTGGGTGGACGGCGGAGTGGCCTCGTGAACCGAGCGGTCCGGAACTCCATAGCCTCGGGGATCACCTACGCGGTCGCTGCGGGCAACAGCAACGGCGACGCCTGCAGCTACTCTCCGGCCAGTGTCGGCACCGCCCTCACGGTGGCGGCGACGACCTCCACGGATCTCCGAGCCGGGTTCTCCAACTTCGGGACGTGCGTCGACCTGTTCGCTCCGGGGTTCGGTGTCACCTCCGCCTGGTCCACAGGCGACTCCGCCACGAACACGATCAGCGGCACCTCGATGGCCACGCCTCACGTGGCCGGGGTGGCCGCGCTGTTCATGCAGGGGGACCCCACCGCGACGCCGGCCGAGGTCGAGGTGGCCATCGAGTCGAACGCCACAGCCGGCGTGGTGCAGGACGCCGGAGCGGGTTCCCCCAACCTCCTGCTGTACTCGGGGTTCGTGGGCGGGAGTTCGCCTCCGGGGAACCGCCCGCCCAGCGCGGAGTTCACCTGGAGCTGCTCGGGGCTCTCGTGCGACTTCCAGGACGCGAGCACGGACCCCGACGGGAGCGCCGACATCGCCTCGTGGAGCTGGAACTTCGGTGACGGGTCGGGCTCCCAGGCCACGAACCCGTCGCACACCTACGCCGCGGGCGGCAGCCACACGGTGACCCTCACGGTGACCGACCGGTCGGGCGCCCAGGGCAGCGTGTCGCACACGGTCACGGTGAGCGAGGGGTCCGGCGGCGGGATCGTCCTCGAGGCCAGGCTCGGTGGGCCGAAGCGGAACCGCAAGGTCGGCCTGACCTGGTCCCCTACCGCCGACGGGACGATCGAGGTCCACCGCAACGGCACGCTGATCGACGTGACCGCGAACGACGGCGTGTACCAGGACATCCCCGGCTCGGGGACGTGGACGTACTGGGTCTGTCTCGGGGCCGACTGCTCCAACGAGGTCACCGTCACGACCTGACCGGGGGGTCGGCCGTTCGAGCCATTGCCCCCAGGTGTAACCGCGTGCTACCTACTCCGCTATGGCCAGGAAGTTCATGGACCGGTTCCGGGCGGAGCTGGGCATCTGATCCTGGGAGGAGGAGGGCCATGCCGGCGAGCGATCCGCGCACCTACGACTACTCGAGCCCGGCGCACCGCTGCGACATGGTGATGAAGGGAGGCATAACCAGCGGGGTGGTCTACCCGCTGGCCGCCTGCGAGATCGCTCGCGCGCACCGCTTCAAGAGCATCGGGGGAACGTCGGCGGGGGCCATCGCCGCGACCGCGGCCGCCGCCGCGGAGCACGGCCGGTCCTCGACGACCGGCGGGTTCCGGCGGCTGGCGGAGCTGCCGGACTGGCTGGGGGCGGGCACGAACCTGCTCGACCTGTTCCAGCCGCAGCGCAGGACCAGGCGCCTGTACAGGGTGCTCACGGCGTCGCTCGGCAAGCGGGGACGGTTCCGCCGGATCGCCGCCGCGGTGCTCCGGAGCTTCCCGCTGTGGGTCCTGGGCGGGATGGCGCCGGGCGTCGTCCTCCTCGTGCTGGCCGCCCGGGGAGCCGACGGGTGGCTCCTGGGATGGTCGCTCTTCTCGGGCGTCGTGCTCCTCGTGGCCGGAGGCGCGCTCGGAACGGCGCTCCCCATCTACCTCCACCTGGTGCGCAGGGTCCCGGCCAACCGGTTCGGGCTCTGCTCGGGGGGCGGTCCGACGCCCCGGGGCGGGGTGCCTCCCCTGACCACCTGGCTGGCCGACGAGATCGACGTGCTGGCCGGCCGGCCGGGGGGCGACCCCCTGACCTTCGGGGACCTGTGGCGGGGTCCGGGTGGCACGGGAACGCCCGAGGACCGCGAGCTGGACCTGGAGATGATGACCACCAGCCTGACGCACGGCCGGCCCTACCGGGTTCCCCTCTCGACGCAGGCCTGGTTCTTCGATCCGGCCGCCTTCAGGGAGCTGTTCCCCGACCGTGTGGTCGGCTGGATGGAGCGGCACCCCCCGGCGCCGCCCCGGGAGCCCATGGCCCGGCGGTGGTGGGAGGTGCAGTGCAAGGTGCTGGCCCCGCTCCGGCCGCTCCCCGAGGCCGCCGACCTGCCCGTGGTGGTGGGAGCCCGGATGAGCCTGAGCTTCCCGCTGCTCATCTCGGCGGTGCCCCTGCACGCGGTGGACTGGACCCGGACCGCGAACCAGGCGGCCCGGACGGCGTGGCAACGGTGGCTGCCGGACCACGTGGACGACTGGGACCGGATACGGGACGACCCGGGATGGGGAGGGCTGGTCCCGCCGACCGACGGGCCCACGGCGGAGGTGTGCTGGTTCTCCGACGGGGGGATCACCAGCAACTTCCCCGTGCACTTCTTCGACGCGCCGATCCCCCGGTGGCCGACGTTCGCGATCAACCTCGGCCCGTACCACCCCGACTTCCCGCCGGACCCCACCGACGAGTGCCGGAACGTCTGGCTGCCCGAAGGCAACGCCGGTGGCATCGCCGAGACGTGGACCCGGATCGAGGAACGCCCGGGCCTCAGGGCGCTCGCGGGGTTCGTCCACACGATCGCCGACACGATGCAGAACTGGATGGACAACACGCAGATCCGCGTCCCCGGGTACCGGGACCGCGTCGCCCACATCCGCCACACGGAGGAGGAGGGCGGCATGAACCTCGACATGCCGCCGGAGCGGATAGCGGCGCTGGGGGAGCGGGGCCGGTGCGCCGGCGAGAAGCTCGTGGAGAGGTTCACCGGGCCCGCGCGGGGCTCGGAGGTGTCCTGGGACAACCACCGGTGGGTCCGGTACCGGTCGGCCACGGCCCTCCTCGAGGACATGCTGGTGAGGTTCCGGCGCGCCTACACGCATCCGCCCGCTCCGGGCACCCGGACGTACGAGCAGCTGATCCGGCGGGGGGCGGGCGAGCCCCCCACCAGCTACGAATGGGAGAGGGCGGCCCAGCGGGGGTTCGCGAGCGCGGCCACCGACGAGGTCGTGGGCATGATCGAGAGGTGGGCGGCGACCGGCCAGAGCTTCCAGGAGGGAGCTCCCAGGCCCCGGCCGGAGCTCCGGATCCGCCCCAGGGCCTGAAGGCCCGTCCCCGGGTCGACGCCGGGCCGGCCCGGGCGGAGGGCCTGGCTAGTCCCTGAGCTCCTCGGGCTCGCGGTACCAGCGCATGCGCTCTCCGACCACGGCACGGAGCTTCCACCGGCGACCCTTCGGTGCCTGATGGAGGAAGGCCACGAGCTCCCCGGCCCGGCCGCTGGCCACGGCGGGATCCGGTCCGGCGGCGGCGGGCGCGTCCGTCCACCGTCCGACGAGCGTTTCCAGCGATCCGGTGACCGTCCGCCACCAGCCCCAGTCGTCCCCGCACACCTCGCCCAGCCGGCCCAGGTCGAGCCGCTCGGGGTCGGCCCCGCCCTCCGAGAGATCGTGGTCGGCCAGGAGGGCCATGACGTCCCTCACGTCGCGGTCGGTGAGGCGCACGATCTGGAGCTTGGAGAGCAGCAGGTCGGCCAGGGGCAGGGTCTCCGGCTCGAGGTCCACGCGGTCCCGGAAAGTGAGGGTGTGGCACATCTCCAGGCGGTCCAGGAACACGTCCACCTTCCTGCGGTCGCGGCGGTCGTGGAACAGCAGGCGCTCGCCGCCGGCCAGCCGGTTGAACCGCCAGGCCGGCTCGTAGCCCTCGGACTCGAGGAGCGCGCTCACCGCCTTCACGTCCCGGCGCCGGCCCACCAGGTCGATGTCTCGGAATTCGCGCGGCGGCTCGATCGAGCGGATCGAGGGGCACCGGAGCCAAACGGCGATCCCGCCGATGGCCCGCAGGGGGACGCTCTCCTCGGCGGCCCGGCCCAGGACGCGCCGGGTCTCCTCGACCGGCCCCTCCAGGGTGCGCCCCTCCACCCCCAGCTCGCTCATCCGGACGTGAAGGTATAGCTCCGCACGCCTCGGTTCGAGGACACCCGGACCAGGACCCCGAGCAGGGTGCCCTCCGAGTAGACGCTCCCCGGGTTGAACCCCACCGTCTTCCCCAGCACGTAGCGGCCCCGTCCCTCGTGGATGTGCCCGTGGAGGGCGAGCGTGGGCTGGCGCTCCTCGATCAGCCTGCGTACCGAGCGGCTCCCCACGGGGTCCATGATCGGCTGGCTCGACCCGTCGTACTGGACCCGGAGGCGGTCGTCCAGCCGGGGGGCCCGGTCGATGCCCGTGTCGAAGGGCGGCATGTGCAGGTTCCAGATCGCCACGGCGTCCTCCGGCACCTGGGCGACGACCTCCTCGACCCGCCGGCCGAGCTCGTCGTCCGGGATCTCTCGGGGGGTGTGCCACGGGGTCGGTGTGCTCTCCCCCCGGGAGGCGATCCAGATCCCGTCCGCGAGCTCCACGGCCCGGCCCTGGACGTCCTCCAGGACGCTCGACGACGACAGGACCTCGTCGACCTGCGGAGGGTCGTCGTTCCCGATCATCACGAGGGCCCGGACCCCCGCGCCGGCCAGCTTGGCCTCCGCCCTGGCCAGCCACTCCTCCAGGGCGGCCACCTTGAGCCGGGCGAATACCTCCCGCTCCCGCGGGGCGGAGGCCTGGATCTCGGCCATCTCCTCGGGCGTCGTCTCGTACGGGTAGGCGCCCTCGGCCCGGGCCCGGGCGGCGAACCCGTCCAGCTCGGGGCCCCGCTCGAGCGTCAGCTCGCGGCCGTGCCAGGTCGCGCCGAGCCGACCGCCGGCCGCGGGGTACAGGGGGAGGAGGACCTTCCCCGTGAGGTCCCCGCCAATCACCACGACGTCGGCCCCGTAGAACGGCCCCGCGTTCAGCCACTTCCCGAAGCAGCGGTCGGCGCCGTGCAGGTCCGCCGCGTAGAAGATGCTCAGCTCGCTGGGCATGGTTGCCGCCTTCGACGCGCAGGCGGGACGATACCCTCGCCGAGGGGCGCGAGCGTCCCGCCGCGCGTCGAGCCTACTCGGGGGGCAGCTCCCGGAAGGCCGCGTCCACGTTGATCCCCTGGGACCGGCGGACGGCCCGGGCCACGAAGAAGATCACCAGGGGCACGGCGAACTGGGCGAACGTCGTCCACAGCTGGCTCTTGCCGTTCAGGAAGAGCAGGTCCTCGGTGAGGGCGTAGTAGATCGACACCGTCCAGATGAACAGCCCGACCACGCCGCAGACGGTCATGACCGGGATCCCGCCGACCCGCCAGTTCACCGGGCTGGCCTCGAACAGCGCCTTGGTCCGTCTCAGGTAGGGGAAGACCACGCCGGCCAGCGACGTGAGCCAGAAGACGAAGAAGTACGCCAGGGCCGGTGTCAGGAACGTGAACACCGCGTTGTGGTACAGGATCAGGAAGACCTCGGCGATCACCGACACGGTCAGCACGGCCACCCACGGGGAGTTGTACCGGGGGTGGACCTCGGAGAGCTTCTCGGGCATCAGCCGGTCGAAGGACCACGAGAACATCGCCCGGGTGGAGATGATCATCGCCGAGGGGATCCAGAAGTAGCTCCACAGCACGAGCCCCAAGCCCACGATCAGGAACATCGGGATGCTGTTCACCAGCAGGCCCGTGTACAGGAGGAAGGTCGGGCCGAACTCGACGGAGGCGTCCCCGCCGTAGTTGTAGGAGAGCCAGGTGGCGGCCTGGTTGAACCCGATCGTGACCGGGCGGGCCAGGGCCAGCATGAGCACCCAGGCGATCCCGGCGTAGAGGAGGTAGCCGCCCACCGTGGCCCGCAGCTGCGTCCTCGCCGGGGTCCGGACCTCCCCCCCGATGTAGGTCGACGCCCACGACACGAGCCACAGGATCGGGAGGATGCCCAGGAGGTGCGCCAGGCTGAACCCGGTGGGCATGCCGCTGTCCCCGGCGAGCTGGAGGGTCTCCGAATAGCTGGCCACCCCGGCCGCCGCGGCGTACTCGTTCCAGTTCCGCTGGAAGGTCTCGTTGCTCGAGGTGAACAGGATCGCGAGGAGCGCGACGCCGGTGACCGCCCCGATCACCCAGTTGATGTCCTGGAACCTCAGGTACGCCCGGAGGCCGAAGATGTTCAGGGCGGCCATCAGGACGACGAACGCGGTGCCGAACCAGAACCAGGTGGTCGGCTCGCTGGCCCACGAGCCGATGCTCGCGATCGTATCGTTGCCGCTGATGATGCCGTAGGACGACATCATCGGCCCGAGGACGAACTGGGCGATCCAGTACCCCCCGATCCCCACCCAGAAGGCCTGGCTCATGGCCGCGGCGAAGCTCGCCATGAACCCGACCACGGGATGGAAGGTGCGGGTCAGGTAGACGTACTCGCTCCCGGTCCTCGGCATGATGGCCGCGAACATGCCGTAGAGCAGGTTGAAGAAGACGGCCAGCACCGCCGCCACCGGGATCGCGACGAGGAGGTTCGACCTGGGGAACACGGCGGGGTGTGCCCAGTACGTGAACATCACGTACACCACGCCGATGTTCGCGACGTTCAAGAGGATCATCCGCCAGGGGGATCCGACCCTGACGAACCCAGACGATTCCCGGCTGAAGACCTGGCCGGGACCCGTGCTCGTGCCCGGGACAGCGGTGTCCATGGTGAGCCCCCTCCGATCCACCCGACTCCGTCCGGCGGACGCTATCCGGCGGACGGGGGCCGGACAATGGTGCGCCGGCACGGATGTCGGGCCCCCCGCTTGTGTCCGCGGCACAAACCGGGGGGCCGGGGAGGCCGGGCCGCCCGGTCCCCCTCACCCGCCGCCGGCGAGGTCCGTGACCCGGAGGGCCAGGGTCAGCCCGAGGAGCTGGTCGGGGTCGGTGAGGTCGGCGTCGAGCAGGCCCTCGATGCTCCGCAGGCGGTAGGCCACCGTGTTCACGTGGACGTAGCTCCGTCGGGCCGTGGCCCGCTGGTTGAACCCGGAGTCGACGTAGTCCCGCAGGGTGTCGAGGAGCCGGGTGCCCCGTTCCCGGTCGTGGCGGACGAGGGGCTCCAGGGTCCGGCGGCCGAACTCCAGGAGGTCGTCGCGGTCGGCCGCCGTGACCAGCAGCCGGTAGACCCCCAGGTCCGCCGGAGAGGTCACCCGCCGGGCCCGGCCGAGCTTGCGGGCCGCGTCCAGGGTGGCAAGGGCCCTGGCTC
>JACQTL010000111.1 GCA_016210805.1 Actinomycetota bacterium
GAGGAGGTCGGTGGTCCCGTACGCGATGAAGACGGCCTGCGGGTCCCTGATCACGATCATGTCCGTGTTGCTCTGGCCGAAGCACACCGCGGTAGAGGCCCCGATGGCCCGGTTGTCGATCCGGAACCGGTCGCCGAACCAGTCGCCGTAACCCGCCGAGTTGTCGTCCGGGCCCCGGAGCTCCTCCCCTTCAGGATCGAGTCACCCCACAGCACCATGAGGGGGAGGTCGGGCTGGGACACGACCGCCGGGTTCGGACCGCCCACCCAAACCGCCGAGAGGGCGAGGGCCGCCCCGGAGACCCACCTGATCGTGAAGTGCTGGTTCACGACGGGGAAGGCCCACTGCACCGAGATGCGGGTTGGTGCCGCCGCCGCCGGGACCCGATGCACGGTCTGGGTGTCCGTGTCCTCGCCCGCGAAGGAGGCGGAGAGCGGCGGCGGGAACGTCTTCCCGTTCTGCTCCACGATGAAGGTGAGAGGAGCGGCAGCCGTGTACTCCAGGTCGAGCGCGGAGGCGCCGTGCGTCCACAGGTCCGCGGGGTGCCCGAGGGAGACCGTCTGCACGAGTGGGACGCGAACCCACGAGTCCGCGGCCCGAGCGGGGACGGGGACGAGCAGTCCCACCAGGACCGAGACCGGCAGAAGCCACCTTCTCACCAAGTCGGCGCCATTCTGCCCGCGGGGGCCGCCGACCGCCAGGCTACGGGACGATCTTGGAGATGGGGAGCTCGAGGATGTCGGTGGCGCCGTGGGCCTTGAGCAGGGGGATCAGCGTGTTCACGTGGGCCTTCTCCACCACGGTCTCCACGGCGTAGTTCCCCTCCTCGGCGAGCGGCGACACCGTGGGCGCCTTCATCGCCGGGAGCACCGCCATGAGGTCCTTCAGCCGCTCCTCGGACACGTTGAGCTTGATCAGCACCCGCCCCTCGGCCCGGAGGGCCCCGAGGAGCAGCGTGGCGATGTCGTCCATGGCCCGCCGGCGGTCGGGGTCGGCGGCGGCCGGCCGGCTGGCGATCAGCAGGACCTCCGCCTCGAGCAGCGTCTCGATCTCCTTCATCCCGTGGGCGCGCAGGGTGGCGCCCGTCTCGGCCACGTCGACGATCGCGTCGACGATCTCGGGGACCTTGGCCTCGGTGGCCCCGTACGACGGGAACACCCGGACCGGCACGCCCAGTCCCTCGAAGAACCGGGTGGCGAGGTTGGGGTACTCGGTGGAGATCCGGGAGCCGGGCGGCAGCTCGGCGGCCCGCCCGGCGGGGTGGTCGAACGGGACGGCCAGCACCACCCTGACCACCCCCGCCCCGCTCTTCGCGTACTCGAGCGAGGCCAGGACCTCGACGTCGGCGCCGGTCTCCTCCACCCAGTCCCGCCCCGTGATCCCCAGGTCGAAGAACCCCTCCTCCACGTAGCGGGGGATCTCCTGGGGGCGGAGGAGCGACACCCGCTCGATCCGGTCGTCCGAGATCCGCCCGTGGTAGTCGCGCGACGAGCCCCGGCGGACCCGGAGGTCGGCGGCCTCCAGGAGGCGGAGGGTCTGCTCCTCGAGGGAGCCCTTGGGGATGACCAGCTTCAGCATCGGTCCTCCGATGGTAGCGTCACCGGCCCGGGAGGGGGTTCCGCGATGGAGTTCGTGGCGCACGACGAGGTCTTCGGGCTCTTCCCCGGCCTCCGGCTGGCGGTCGTCGTCGCTGCGGGCCTGGACGGCGCACGAGGGGCCCAGGCCGCCGGGGAGGAGTGGCGGCGGGAGTGGGAGGCGGCCTCCGCCCACGCCGTCCACGGGAACGCCCAGTCGCACCCCCGGGTGGCTCCCTGGCGGGAACGCATGCGGGCCGCCGGAGCGTCGCCCCGCGACTTCCCGAGCTCGATCGAGTCGCTCCTCCGCAGGGCCCTGAAGGGCGGGGACCCCTTCCGCATCGACCCCGTCGTGGACTGGTACAACGCCGTGTCCCTGCGCCACGTGTGCCCGGCGGGCGGGTTCGACCTGGGCCAGGTGGCCGGCCCCCTGGAGCTCCGCCTCGCCCGCCCCGGCGACACCTTCCACGCCCTCGACGAGGAGGCCCCCGCGGCGGTCCCGCCCGGCGAGGTGGCCTACGCCGACGGCGCGACCGTGCTCACCCGCCACTTCGTGTGGAAGCAGTCCCGCACGGCGCTGATCGGGCCGGGGACCCAAGACGTCTTCCTGGTCTCGGAGGTCCTGGGCGAGGTGGAGGAGGGGGTGGCGGAGGCCGTGGCCTCCGACCTCCGCCGGGGGGCCGAGGAGACGTTCGGCGGCCGGGTGCTGGCCGGGGCCGTGCTCCGCGAGGGCTCGGCCCGGCTGGCCTGGTGACCCCGCCGGGCCCCTCAGGTCTCCAGGCGGCGGAAGAAGCAGGACCGCTCGCCGGTGTGGCAGGCCGGGCCCTCGGCGTGGACCCGGACGAGGAGGGTGTCCTCGTCGCAGTCGACCAGGACCTCCTCGACGTGCTGGACGTTCCCGCTGGTGTCGCCCTTTCTCCACAGCTCGCCGCGGGACCGGCTCCAGAAGACTGCGCGGCCTTCGGCCAGCGTGCGCTCGACGGCCTCCCGGGTCATCCAGGCCACCATCAGCACCTCGCCGGTGGAGGCCTCCTGGACCACCGCGGGAAGGAGCCCGCGGTCGTCGAAGCGCAGGACGTCGACGGAGCGGACCGGCTCGGCGTTCACAGGCGCACCGGTATCCCTCGCTCGGCCAGGTATCCCTTCACCTGGGGCAGGGTGAGCTCCCCGAAGTGGAACCGCGAGGCGGCCAGGACCGCGTCGGCGCCCCCCTCGGTCAGGGCCTGGGCGAAGTGCTCGAGCGTGCCGGCCCCTCCCGACGCGACGACCGGGACGCCCACGGCGCCACCCGCCGCCCGGAGGAGGTCGAGGTCGTAGCCCTCCCCCGTCCCGTCCCGGTCGATCGAGGTCAGGAGGACCTCCCCCGCCCCCCGGCGCTCGGTGGCCTCCACCGCCCAGGCCACGGCGTCCAGTCCGGTCGGGGTCCGGCCTCCCTCGAC
>JACQTL010000115.1 GCA_016210805.1 Actinomycetota bacterium
GCCCCCGGACCGAGGCCCCGGGCGCGCCGACGACGGCCCCCGGCCTGGTCACCGTGAACGGCCCGTGGACCCCCGGCCCCAGCCGGAGGGTCGTCCACGGCGGGGTCTCGGCGATCACCGCGGTGACGTCGGTCCCCGCGGGGACCTCGACCACGCCGCCCCGGCCCCCCACCCACAGCCCGCCGATGAGCGTCAGGCCGGCCGCCACCGCGGCCGCGGCGACCCTCGCGATCATCGCTGCGACCCGGCCAGGAGCCCTTGCACGAAGTAGCGCTGGAAGGCAAAGAACACGATGAGCGGCACGATCATCTGCAGGAACGAGCCCGTGGCGATGATGTCGATGTTCGTGCCGAACTGGCGCATCTGCTCCCGGATGGCCACGGTGAGCGGCTGCGACGTCTTGTCGGCGAAGACCAGGGCCACGAGGAGGTCGTTCCACACCCACAGGAACTGGAAGATGAGGAGCGAGGCGATGGCCGGGACCCCGAGGGGCAGCACGACCCGGGAGAAGACCCGCCACTCGCTGGCCCCGTCCATCCGGGCCGCCTCCAGGAGCTCGTGCGGGATCCCCACGAAGAAGTTCCGGAGCAGGAAGATGGCGAACGGCAACCCGAACGACAGGTGGAACAGCACGACCCCCGGGATCGTCCCGAACAGGTTGAGGAGGCCGAACAGGCGGGCCACGGGGATCAGGGCGACCTGGATGGGCACCACCAGGAGCCCCACGACCACGAGGAAGATCGCGTCGCGGCCGGGGAACTTCATCCACGCGAACGCGTAGGCGGCGAGGGCCGCCACGGCGACGAGCAGCACCGCCGACGGCACGGTGATGAGGATCGTGTTGAAGAAGGCCCGGACCATGCCATCGTCGGCCAGGAGCCGCTTGTAGGTCGCCACGGTCAGCTGCGACGGCTCGGTGATCGCGTTCCACCACCCACTCGCCGTGTTGTCGGCGACGTCTCGGAACGACGTGACGAGCAGGCCGAACGTCGGCAGCAGCCAGAGGAACCCCTCCAGGAGGAGGAAGATCTGGACCGGCCCCCGGGTCAGGAACCGCGTGATCCGGCCCAGGGCGCCGGTCGGCCGCCCGGTGACCGCGGTCTCCTGCACCGTGGCCATCAGCGCTGCTCCGTCCGGAACCGCCGGATGTTGAACGCCATGGCCGGGAGCACCAGCACGAACAGGAACACCGAGAGCGCGCTGCCCAGGCCGAAGTCCCTGGCCCCGCCGAACGAGGCCCGCCACATCTCCAGCGCGATCACGTTGGCGTCGCGCTGGGCCGATCCGGGCGCGATTACGAAGACCAGGTCGAAGACCTTGAGGACGTTGATGATGAGGGTCACCAGCACCACGGCCAGGACGGGGGCCAGGAGGGGGACGGTGACCCGCCGGAACACCTGCCACTCGGTCGCCCCGTCCACCCGGGCCGCCTCCAGCACGTCGCGGGGGATCGCAGCCAGCCCGGCCCCGATCACGACCATGGAGAAACCGGCCCAGATCCAGATGTAGGCGACCATGATGGCCGGGGTGACCAGGGGCGACTGGAGCCACGTGAAGCCCTGGAACCCCTCGCTGAAGTTCGAGGCGGGCAGCCGGATCGTGTAGTCCCCGGCCAAGAGCCCCTCCAGCACGAAGCTGCCGTCCGCCCCGGTCGTCGCCGACGCCGTGACCGTCCCGCCGGACACGGCCTCCACGGCCACGCCGGGCAGGCCGACCTCGGTGGGGTCGACGACCCCCTGCTCGCCCCCACCCCCCCGCGTGAAGTCGAGCCAGACGACTCCGGCGATCGCGTCGCCGGCGGCCGATGAAGGCGGGGAGGCCGTCGCGGCGTCCTCGGGGACCTGCTCCTCCGAGATGCGGAACAGCCCGATCTCCACCGTGCTCCCCGGCGAGAGCGTCCGGCTGGTCACGTACGCCTGCCCCTGGGGCTCCAGGAGGTCCGCCTGCGACGGCCCGGCCCCCGGGTAGACGCCCTTCCCCCCGAACGCGTCGATAGCGCTCCCGAAGGCCGCGTTCACCAGCCCCCGGTTGGGGTCCTGCTCCCACATGACCCCCCGCCAGATCACGCCGGCCGAGAGGAACGAGATGGCCATGGGCATGAACACGACGACCTTGAAGGCCGTCCCCCACGAGATCCGCTCGGTGAGCACCGCGAAGACGAGCCCCAGCGACGTCACCAGGGCCGGGACGACCAGGACCCAGATCGCCGTGTTGCGCACGGCGATGAAGGTGCCGGCCGAGGTGAACATCTTCTGGTAGTTATCCAGGCCGATGAAGGCGTCGCCGGTCCGGTCGTACAGGCTCCTGAACACCGAGAAGAAGATGGGGTACAGGACCAGGGCGCCCAGGAGGACCAGGGCGGGCACCAGGAAGAACATGGCCACCATGAAGGCCCGGCCCCGCCCCGACCCGGGCTGCGGAGAAGGGGCGGCGGGCGCCGCCGCGCCGGTCCCGGTGCCGGCCGGGGCCCGGTCCTCCGGGGCCCCCACGCCGGTCTCCGGGGGGTCGTCGCTCATCGGCGCCCGCCCCTTCCCTCGTTCAGCTCGCGGCCCTCCGCCGGCCTAGCCGAAGGCCCTCGCCGCGGCGTCCTCCAGTGCCGCCGCCGTGTCAGCGACGGCCGGGTCCTGGACGAACTGCTGCAGGAGCCCCCAGATCCCCTGGCCCGTGGTCGAGCCGAACTCCGCGGGCTGGAGGTCCGACATGTCGAACTTGAACGACTCGGCCTGCGTGAGCGCCTCCGCCGAGCGCCGGGTGATGTCGTCCGGGTAGACGGAGAGGTCCACGCCCTGGTTCGGCGAGGTGAACCCGCCCTGAGCCGCCCAGATCTCGGCGGCCTCCGGGGTGGCCAGGAACTCCATGAGGGCCTTCCCGGCCTCGCTGTCCTTCATCAGGGCCACGACGTCGCCGCCGCCCACCACCGCGGGGGCGGAGCCCTCGATCGCCGGGAAGTTGAAGAAGTTCGCGTCGGCGCCGAGCTGAGAGTTCGTCTCGCTCGTGATCACGCCTCCCACGAAGTCGCCTTCATACACCATCCCGGCCTGAGGGGGGTCGGCGAACACCTGCGTGACGCTGTTCGGGAACTCGGACTGGAGCGTCCCGTCGATCCCACCCACCATCTGGGACGGGTCACCCACCACGCCCTTGAACAGCTCGAGGGCGGTCCACACC
>JACQTL010000020.1 GCA_016210805.1 Actinomycetota bacterium
GGCCCCGGCAGGATCCCACGAACCGGGACACGCGGCTGCTCCGGAACGCCATCCGCCTCCGGGTCATCCCGGAGATCGAGCGGGCCACGCGACGCGAGGTGAAGAAGACGATGGCCCGTACGGCGGAGATCCTCCGCGAGACCTGGGAGCGAGTCGTGCGTGACGCCCTGGAGGTCGGGCGGCGCGAGGAGCTCGGCCGGGCGAAGCCGGGAGATTCGGCGGAGTTCCATGTGGGATGGCTTCGGAGGATGAGCCCGCCGACGGCGAGGGTTCAGGTTCGCGACGTGCTTCGATTGGCCGAGCTGCCCTTGTCCCGGGAGACGATCGACGCGGTCGTGGATCTCGCGAGGGGGCGACCCGGGCGGCGGCGGGATCTGCCCGGGGGATTGCTCGCCGTGCGGGAGCGGGGGTATGTTCGACTCTCTCGTCCTTCCCCCGAGAAGCCCGCGACCACCTGAGGAGGGAGGGTCCAGTGGACAGCCGGGTCGCCCCCGACGACGTCGACGCGTCCGAGTCCGAGGTCTCTGGACTGGCCGGACACGTGGAGGCGTACGAGAAGGACATCGAGCACGTGCTGATCTCCGAGCGGGAGATCCAGGACACCCTCAAGCGCCTCGGCGCCCAGATCACGGAGGACTACCGGGGGAAGGACCTCGTGCTCGTGGGGGTGCTCAAGGGCGCCTTCATGGTCATGTCCGACCTGTCCCGCCACGTCCGCCTGCCCCTGGAGTTCGACTTCATGGCCGTCTCCTCGTACGGCGCGGCCACCCAGACCTCCGGCGTGGTCCGGATCCTGAAGGACCTGGACCACGAGATCGAGGGCCGCGACGTCCTGCTCGTGGAGGACATCGTGGACTCCGGGCTGACCCTCAAGTACCTGCTCCGGATGCTCGCCGAGCGCAGGCCCGGGTCGCTGGAGGTCTTCGCCCTGCTCCAGAAGACCGACGTCCAGCAGGTGCCGCTCCAGATCCGCTACGTCGGGTTCGAGATACCGCCGGTCTTCGTGGTGGGGTACGGGCTGGACTTCGCGGAGCGGTTCCGGAACCTCCCCTACGTCGCCACGCTCAAGCCGGAGGCGTACCGGGACGTCGTCGGCGGGTAGGTATCGGGAACCGGCGGGAGCCACCGGCCGTCCGACCGACGATGAGACGCCTGCTCCTGCTCCTTCCTGCCGCCCTGCTCGCGCTGGCCGGGTGCCGCGACCCCTCTCCTCCCGCCGACGGCGGCTCCCCCACGGCCGACGGCCGGTCGGGGATCGAGGGGGTCGTCCTGGTCGGCCCGCAGTGCCCCGTGGTCCAGGAGGGGAGCCCTTGCCCCGACGAGCCGTACTCCGCCGAGATCCGGATCCTCGACCAGGGCACCCAGGAGCTGGTCGAGACCGTGGTCTCCGGATCGGACGGACGGTTCCGGGTCGCGCTCCCCCCGGGGAGCTACCTCCTCGACCCCCAGCGTCCGGACCCCAGCGCGCCCTTCCCGATCGCCGGGCCCATCCCGGTGACCGTGGTGGAGGGCGAGTACACGAGCGTCACGATCAGCTACGACACCGGCATCCGGTAGCCACCGCCCACCGCGGCCCCCCGCGACGCGGCGATAATGGCGGCGTGCTCCACATCGAAGGGCTGCGCAAGGCCTACGGGGACGTGGTGGCCCTCCGGGGCGTCGACCTCGACGTCGCGCCCGGCGAGATCGTGTCCCTCCTCGGCCCCAACGGCGCCGGGAAGACCACGCTCGTTTCGATCGTGGCCGGCCTTCGGCGGACCGATGCCGGCATCGTCGAGGTCGACGGCATCGACGCTCGCGAGCGCTCGGTCGAGGTCCGCCGGCGGATCGGCCTGGCCCCCCAGGACCTCGGCATCTATCCGGTCGTGTCGGTCCGCCGCAACCTCCTCCTGTTCGGACGGCTGGTCGGGCTCGGCCAGCGCGAGCTCCGGTCGCGGATCGAGGAGGTGGCCGAGGCCCTGGGCATCACCGGCCTGCTCGACCGGCAGGGTGGGACCCTGTCGGGCGGGCAGAAGCGCCGGCTCCACACCGCCATCGCCCTCCTGAACCGGCCGCCCCTGCTCCTGCTCGACGAGGCCACCACGGGCGCCGACGTCGAGACCCGAGCCCAGATCCTCGAGCTGGTCCGGGGCCTGGCGGCCGATGGCTCGGCGGTCCTCTACTCGACCCACTACCTCCAGGAGGTCGAGGACCTCAGCGCGAGCGTCGTGCTGCTCGACGAGGGACGCGTGATCGCCCGGGGCGGCGTCAAGGAGCTGATCGCAGCCCACGCCGACCCCGTGGTGGAGCTCACGTTCGACGGGGAGGTCCCTCCGGTCGCCGCGAGCGGAGGCGCGACGGTGGAGGGTCGCCGCCTCCGCCTGGCCACCACCGATCCGGCCTCCACGCTGACGGCCGTGCTCCCCCAGCTCCCCCCAGGGAGCCTCGACTCCGTCGAGATCGTCCGTCCCAGCCTGGAGGCGGTGTACCTGGCGCTCACCGGCCGTCGCTACCAGGAGGCCGACCAGGAGGCGGAGCATGTCTCCCCGAGCTAGCGCCGCGATAATCCGCCACGAGTTCCGGGTGATGTTCAGCGACCCGTCGACCCTCGTGTTCCTGCTGTTCATGCCCCTTTTGATGGTCGCCCTCATGCGGCAGCTGTTCGCCGGGGCCCTGGCCGCCGAGGGATTCCCCGGCGCCAACGGGTCGGAGTTCGCCGTCCCCGGAATGGCGGTGGCCTTCGCCGCCTTCAGCGTGTCCTACGCCGGGTTCACGTTCTTCCGGGACCATGGCTGGGGGACGTGGGACCGGCTGCGGGCCGCGCCGCTGTCCTCGGTCGAGCTGATCGCCGGGAAGGTCGTCCCGACCGTGGCCGTGACCGTCGCCCAGCTCGCGCTCCTGTTCCTGCTCGGCGGGCCTCTCTTCGGCTTCCGCGTGGCCGGGTCGGTCTTCGCGATCGGTCTCGTCGTCGTCGTGCTGGCCCTCTCGCTGAGCGCTTTCGGCATGGCGGTGACCGCCCTGGCCCGAACCATGCAGCAGCTCAACGCGATCGGCACCGTGGGCGGGTTCGGCATGGCCATGCTCGGCGGGGCCTGGGTGCCCGTCTCGGCGATGCCCGGCTGGGCGCAGGCCGTCGCCCCGGCGATGCCCACCTACTGGGCCATGAAGGCGTTCCGGGCGGTGGTCCTCGACGGTGGCGGGGTTCCCGATGTCGTCGTGCCGGTGCTGGTGATGGCGGGCTTCGGCGTGGCGTTCACCCTTCTGGCGGCGGCGAAGTTCCGACTGGAGGACAGCAAGGCCTACTACGGCTGACCGAGAGCCCGTCGGGCGAACGACCGGGTCGGTTACGGGGGCCCCCGTGCTACCATCGGTGCCTGGCGGGGCCGGGCCGGCTCCTGCCCCTCCAGCGCGTTCGACACCCTCCGGCGGAGCAAGGAGACCCACATCAAGCGGCCCGAATCACCCGTCCAACGGATCTTCCGGGGACCCCTGGTCTACGTCCTCCTTGTGGTCGGGGCCCTGTGGCTCTTCGTGAACGTTGCCGGCCGGGGAGCCGAACCCGTGAAGCTCACCCTCCCCGACTTCCGGGAGCGGGTCGTGGACGGCGAGGTGGCCACCGCGGTGATCCTGGAGGGCAGCCAGGTGATCGACGGCGAGCTCGCCGACGGCAAGCCTTACCGGGTCACCTACCCGGTCGACTACCAGGACGACCTGATCGAGCTCCTCCTGGCCAGCGGGGTCGACTTCGAGACCGATCCCCAGAAGGGGCCCAGCGTGCTGGGGATCCTCCTCCAGCTCCTTCCCTTCCTGCTCCTGATCGGGATCGGGTTCTTCATCTATCAGCAGATGCAGGGGGGCGGGAACCGGGTCATGTCGTTCGGCCGGTCCCGGGCCAAGCTCGTGTCCAAGGAGCAGCCCAAGGTGACCTTCGCCGACGTGGCCGGCGTGGACGAGGCCATCGAGGAGCTGGCCGAGGTCAAGGAGTACCTGGAGAACCCCGAGAAGTTCCAGGCCATGGGGGCCAAGATCCCCAAGGGGGTCCTCCTGTTCGGGCCGCCCGGGACCGGCAAGACCCTGCTGGCCAGGGCCGTGGCCGGTGAGGCCGGCGTGCCGTTCTACTCGATCTCGGGCTCCGACTTCGTGGAGATGTTCGTGGGGGTCGGGGCGGCCCGGGTCCGGGACCTCTTCGAGCAGGCCAAGCAGAACTCTCCGGCCATCGTGTTCATCGACGAGATCGACGCGGTGGGCCGGCACCGGGGCGCCGGGCTGGGGGGAGGCCACGACGAGCGGGAGCAGACCCTCAACCAGCTCCTCGTCGAGATGGACGGGTTCGACCAGCGCTCCACCGTGATCCTCATGGCCGCCACGAACCGCCCGGACATCCTGGACCCCGCCCTGCTGCGCCCGGGACGGTTCGACCGCCAGGTCGTGATCGACCGCCCGGACCTGGCGGGCCGCAAGGGGATCCTCGCCGTCCACGCGAAGGGCAAGCCCTTCGAGCCCGGCCTGGACCTCGAGGTCATCGCCCGGCGGACCCCCGGGTTCACCGGGGCGGACCTGGCCAACGTGATCAACGAGGCGGCGCTGCTCGCGGCCCGGCGCTCGAAGCGGACCATCACGATGTCCGAGATGGAGGAGGCCATCGACCGGGTCATCGCCGGCCCGGAGCGCAAGACCCGGCTGATCAGCGAGAAGGAGAAGCGGATCATCGCCTACCACGAGGGCGGGCACGCGCTGGTGGCCTACGTCCTCCCCAACGCCGACCCCGTTCACAAGGTCACCGTGATCTCCCGGGGCCGGGCCCTGGGGTACACGCTGACCCTGCCGATGGA
>JACQTL010000116.1 GCA_016210805.1 Actinomycetota bacterium
GGAGGCGCCGGGCCGCCTCGGCCCGCCTGGCGGCCACCTCGGGCGAGGGGTCGATCCCCTCGTAGGGCAGGGCCTCCCACGCCGGGAAGGAAGCTGTGCGGCCGGGGCCCAGGTACGCCTCGACCCCCAGGGCCAGCTCCTCGGCCTCATGGGGGCCGGTCGACACGGCCAGCACGGGGGCGTCCAGGGCCCTGGCCAGGGCGGCGACCACGGCGTCGTGGCCGGCCCCGGCCCTGGCCACCACGGGGCGGGCGCGCTCCAGCAGGAGCCGTTCGAACGGCTCCGAGGCGATCAGGACGTCGAGCGCTTCCTCGAGCACGCCACCCTCCACCCGGACAGCACGATGAGGCCTCGTCCGCGAGGGACGGGGCCTGACCAGGGATTCCGGTTCGCGGCCGGCCGCTCGGCCGGGCGCCCACACATGCTAGCGGCCGGCGCGGACAAGGGAGCCGTCGCGCGCGTCGACGGACCTCCCGCCGAGGGGTCGTTCGGCCCGTCCCCGCCCGGGCCCGGTTCACCGACGATGCCTCGCGTGCCGGGCGCCACTGAGGCGGGGCGGCGTGAGGGAGGGGTCGCGGTGGAGTCGTTCGACGTGGGGATCGTCGGGGCAGGCGTGCACGGGGCCAGCGCGGCCTATCACCTGGCCCGCCGGGGCGTCCGGACGGCGGTGTTCGAGCGGTGGACCCCGGCCGGAGGACCGACCGGACGATCGAGCGGGATCTGCCGGGCCTACTACACGAACCCGTTCCTGGCCCGGGTGGCCCGGGAGAGCATCGAGATGCTGGCCCGGTTCCCGGAGCACACGAACGGAAGGGACGCCGGGTTCCGCCGGACCGGCTTCCTGTTCCTGCATCCCCAGGGGGACGTCACGGCCGTGCTCTACGGGGCCGCGGCCCTCCGCTCGGTCGGGGTGGACGTGGAGGTCCTCGACATGGCGCGGCTGGAGGCGGAGTTCCCCATGCTCGACCTCGAAGGGCTGGGGGCGGGCGTCTGGGAGGAGGACGCCGGGTACGCGGACCCGGCCGCGGCCACGCTGGGGCTCCTGGAGCGGGCCGTCGAGCTGGGGGTCGAGCCCCGGATGGGGACCGAGATCGTGGACCTCGAGGCCGCCGCGGGCGGCGGCGGCGTGGTCACGACCGGGGACGGGGGCCGGACCGCATGCCGGCGCCTGCTCGTCGCCGCGGGGCCGTGGACGGCGCCACTGGTGCGCCGCCTGGGGGTCGAGCTCCCCCTGACCGTCGAGCGCCACGTCGTCGCCACGCTGGCCTGGGGCCGGGCGGAGCCGATGCCGTTCGGCCACGCCGACGTGGCCTCCGGCTACTACTGCAAGCCCGAGGGCGAGGACCTGTTCTGTCTGGGCTCCCTGCTCCCGGCGGCGGAGGCCGACCCGGACCGCGTCCTCGACCGGATCACCGACCGGGAGACCGAGGAGCTGTCGGGAGCCGTGGCCCGGCGGGTCCCCGGCCTGGCCGAGGCCGAGGTCCGCCGGGGCTGGGCCAGCCTGTACGACGTGAGCCCGGACTGGCAGCCCGTGATCGGCGAGGTGGCCCCCGGCGTCTTCGTCGACGCCGGCACGAGCGGCCACGGCTTCAAGCTCGCCCCGGTGCTCGGCCGCCACGTGGCCGACCTGGTCACCGGCGGGCCCGTGGAGCCCCTGCTCGCCCAGTTCCACCCCGACCGTTTCGGAACCGGAAGGCCGCTACCCGCCGGCTACGGCGAAGCCCGCATCCTCGGCTGAATACGCTCGGCCTCAGGTCTGTGGGTCTCCAGTGAGAGGTCGTCGAGGAGCTCGGCCAGCCAGCTCCACCCGATGCCGGACTCGAACACCACCGGCGTGCCCGGCTCGAGCTCCCCGAGGATCGCGGTGAGCTCCCCGGGGTCGTTGGGGACGTTGCGGTTGAGCACCTCCGTCCCCCGTTCGTCCAGGATCGCCACCTGGGTCCGCTTGCGGTGGACGTCCATCCCGACGTAGACCATGGCTGGGCCTCCTTCCCGAGCTCGTCTACTCGCGGGGAGCGTAGATCCGCTCCCGTTGAGCAGGGATCGAGGCCCGACCTACATATTGTCAGTACTCGAACCTACGATTGGGTAGGTTGAGCCGGCTCCAGACGCTCACCAACCCAGACTTCCGAAGCGCGATCAAGGCGCTGCAGGACCTTGCAGCCGATCAGCGAAGCCTGGGTGAGGCGGCCTGAGCTCGCCGGCGCCGTTACACGGGGACCGAGTCATGCCGGTTGGCGATCTCGGCCCGCACCTCAGGGTTGGTGATGCTGTCCGCCGGTAGCCGTCCGAGCTCTAGGAACATCTCCTCGAGTCCGCCTGGAGCCCAAAGCGTAAGCAGTGCTCCACCGCCCGGTCCCGCGCTTATGACGTGCGGCGTACCTCGGGGCACCATCACGAACGCGCCCTGCTTGGCCTCGACGTCGCGGTCCCTGTAGGTGAAGGTGAAGGTCCCCTCGAGCACGTAGAAGGACTCCTCCAACCCACGGTGGACATGGGGCACCGTCCACTGCCCCTCCGCCCCGCGGAACTCGGCCGCCGCGAAGGCGCCCCTCGTCTCGGCCTTCGAGACCAGGAGCCGCATGCTGATGACCCCGAGGTCGGCGACCTCCCCCTGGCCCTGGTCCAGGAAGTACCCACTCATCGCTGCAGCCTCCTCCCGCCGGCTCTCCGCGAGCCCCGCTGGGTTCCCCCCGAGCATCGCCAGCCGGGTCCCGTTGGGTCAATCCCAGAAAATGAACTTGCCCGTCCGATGGCGGCCCGAGAGACTCGGCGCATGAAGAGCTACGGCCAGTACTGCCCGATCGCCCGAA
>JACQTL010000119.1 GCA_016210805.1 Actinomycetota bacterium
CGCGCCCGGGGCCCCCGGGGGGGCGCCGGGGGGGGGGGGGGGGGGGGGGCGGTCGGGCGGGGACCGGCCCCGGTCCCGGAGGGGCTGGGAGGCCGAACCCGACGCTCATCCGTTCACGGACAGGAGCTTGTTGAACCGGGCCAGCTTGCCGAGGTGCCGGTACATCCCCCGGACCTTGATCTCCCCCTTGAGCAGCTTCCGGTTGACGGCCCGCCCGTCCGAGGTCAAGAGGTCGGGGAGGCCGAGCTTCAGCGGGACGGCGGAGAGCTCGATCAGCGTCTCGGAGGGGGCCCGGACGAGGAGGTGCGGCGGGGGACCGGCCAGGCCGTTGCTCATCGTGACCCGCCCGGGGGCCAGCCTGATCGTCACCCCGACCTCGGCGTCGGGAGCCAGGATCCCGATCGTGGCCGGCCGGAGGAGCCTCTCCCGCTCGGGGTGCTGGGACAGGTTCGCCTCGATCAGGCCACCCAGCATCTCGGCCAGGCCGTTGGGGTCCTCGTCCGTGTACACGACGGTGGCCGCCACCTCGTCCTCCTCAGCTCGTCACGGCTTCAACAGCACCTTGGTCGCCCGGTGGGAGTCGAACAGCTCGTAGCCGGTGGGCGCCTCGCCGAGCGGCAGGGTGTGCGACACGATGGGGAGCGGGTCGATCCGCCCGTCGGACACGGCCGCCATGGCCCGCTCCCACCACGCCTGGATCGGGCAGATCCCCGAGAACACCAGCCGGAGGGCCCGGGTCCAGTACACGCCGAGCTGCATCTCCACCGACTCGACGGCGTACATCCCCACCACGGACACCGTCCCGCCCCTGCGCACGACGTCCACCGCGGTCTCGTAGGCCGAGGGGCTGCCCACGGCCTCGATGACCACGTCGGCCCCCCGCCCCTCGGTCATGTCGGCCAGGGCCACCGCCGGGTTGCGCTCGCGGACGTTCACGGCCCTGGCCCCGACCTTCTCGGCCAGGGCCAGACGGTCGGGCTCCATGTCCAGGGCCACGACCTCCCGGGCACCGTGGAGCAGGGCTCCCTGCACGCAGAAGAACCCGACCGGGCCCGCGCCGACCACGGCGACGACGTCGTCCGGGCCGATCCCCGCGATGGCGGTCCCGTAGTAGCCCGTCGTCAGGATGTCCCCCACGAAGATGGCCCGCTCGTCCTCCATGCCTTCCGGGATCACCAGGAGGTTCACGTCGGCGTGGGGCACGCGCACGAGCTCGGCCTGGGCCCCGCCCAGGCTCCCGCCGAACGGGCCGGCCCCCAGGTTCCGGAAGTCCTCGCACAGCATCGTCTGGCCGTGCGCGCAGAACCAGCACCTCCCGCAGACCACGTCGAAGGACAGGACCACGCGATCGCCGGGGCGGAACCGGGAGACCTCGGGGCCGGCCTCCTCGACCACCCCGACCCCCTCGTGGCCGATCGTGTCCCCCGGCACGAGGGGGGCCTTGCCGTGGTAAAAGTGCAGGTCCGACCCGCAGATGGCGGAGGTGGTGATCCGCACGACGGCGTCGTCGGGCTCCTCGATCTTTGGGTCGGGGACGTCCGAGACCCTGACCACCCCGACGTCCTCGTACACGACGGCCCTCATCCGCCCTCCCGGTGCACCCCCGCCGGCGCGGGGCCGCTCGGCCGCTCGGTCAGCTCGCCCTCTCGTCGACGAACTCGGTGGGCACCGACGCGGCCAGGTTGACCAGCTCGTTGGCGGCCTTCACGTAGCGCACGATCGTGGGGAGGTCGCCCTTCAGCTTGAGCTTGCCCTGCATCATGCCCTTGACCGGGTCGAGCTCCTTCTTGATGACCTCCTTCCACCGCGAGTAGGGCGCCCGGATGATGAACTTGGCCTTCTCGCCCTCCTCCTGGGGGATGCCGTACTTGGCGTCGCGGCACTCCCCGTGCCACAGGTCGAGCCAGGCCCAGATCTCCTCGGGAACGCCCTTGTCGGGCTCGGCCTCGAAGACGTAGGAGATGTCGCCCTCCCACGTCGCGGCGGCCTCCCGGTACTCCTTGGAGTCGTTGATCCGCTCCAGGTAGTCCTTCATCCACTCCGCACTGGGGAACTCCGGCATCGCCTTCCTCCTCCTCCCGCCTTCCGCCGACCTCGCGCAGCCCGAGTAAAGCACGCGGTAAGAGGGGCGTTCCAATCGGTCCAGGGCCCCGCGGACCAGCTCGGGCAGGACCCGGGCCGCCCGGCCCCTCAGGTGGTGCTCGGCCGCGATCGCCGTGTCGGCCGGCCCGAGTTGGAGGACGGTGGCCCCGTGCTCCCGGGCGATCCGGGGCAGGTCGCCGGCCGGGTGGACCTCCCCGTGCGTGCCGACCACGAGCATGCTCCGGCAGCCGGCGGCGAGGTCCTCCGCCAGGAGGAGGTCGCGCACGGGCTCGCCGAACGCCACGAAGTCGGGCCGGGAGGGGGCGCCGCAGGCCGGGCACCGGGGGAGGATCGAGGGGAGGCTCGGGATGAAGGCGGTGCGCAGGCCCCGGACGATCCGGTCCAGGCCCTCGACCAGCTCCTCCCGGGACAGCCGAACGACATGACCGGCCCCCAGGCAGACCTGCCGGCGGAGGGTGCCGTGGATCTCGACCACCGTCCGGCTCCCCGCGTCGAGGTGCAGCCCGTCCACGTTCTGGGTGATCACCGCGTCGAGCAGCCCCGCCCGCTCCAGCTCGGCCAGGGCCAGGTGGGCCGGGTTCGGGCGGGCCCGAGCCAGGGTCGACCGGAGCTCTCCGAGGAAGTCGGCCAGAGCGTCAGGCCGGCTCATGGCCTCCTCGAGCAGGCCGGCCCACGTCCCGAACCTCTCCGGGTCGAACCGGTCCCACACCCCACCGGGCTCCCGGAACGTGGGGATCTGGGAGTCGGCGGAGATCCCGGCCCCGGTGAGGGCCACGACGCCGCCCCGGGAGAGCACCTCCGCGGCCTCCCGGAGCGCCGTCACGGCGGCCTCACCCCCCCACCAGGAAGGCGAAGCCGA
>JACQTL010000128.1 GCA_016210805.1 Actinomycetota bacterium
AGTACGAGCTTCCGGACGGGACCAAGGTCACCCACCGCTTCCCGGTGGAGGTCATCTTCACGAACGGCGGCCTCGTGGTGGGCTCCCGCGAGGTGCCCTGCTCGATGGTCCAGCTCCCCCTGGGGGACCCGTTCCGGCCTCCGGTGCCCACCATCTCCCCCTCGCCCGTGACCTCGCCGACCACGTCGCCCACGACCTCACCGACGACGTCGCCGACGACCTCGCCGACGACCTCACCCACCACGTCGCCGACCTCCGGGCTGAATCACGGCAACCCGTCGCCGCCCGGCCCCCAGGGGGGAGGCGGGTCAGACGGGACCGGGGGGAACGGCTCCGGGACCGGCACGATCCCCGGCGAGCAGGTCGTCCAGACCGGGGAGGGAGGCGCAGGGCAGACCGGGTGGATCCTGGTCATCGTGGCGGGGGGAGTCGTGATGGTCGTGGGCTTCGTGGTCCGCCGGGCCGACACCGGGGTGGCCGGGACCCGGACGTGCGAGCGCGAGCGAGCGGCGGTGGCCGCGGCGGAGCAGGCCTACCGCGAGGCGAGGGAGAGGGAGGCCGCGGCCAAGCGGGCCCTGAGCCTGTCCATGGCCAGGAAGGGTGTGCGGGGCAGGCCGCTGATCACCGACCCCGTGGACATCGCCAGGGCCATCGTCGACGCCGATCCGGAAGGGCCGATCGGAGGGTTCTCACCGGCGGAGCTCGGGGTCGGGGAGGACATCCCCGACCAGCAGCTCGAAGCCGAGATGAGGGACGCGATGGGGGAGTGGCAGTCCGCCTGGGGCCGGCTGATCTCGGCCCGCGACGCGTTGCGGGAGGCCCGGCGGGCCCTGGCCGCCTGCGAGGGGACCCCGATGCCCGACGACTCCGACCTGGGCCTGCCCCCGCTGCCCGGAGCGTTCGGCGAGGGCCCCGGCTTCCCGGGCTCCTTCGGCCAGGGCTCCGGGTTCCCCGGATCGCTCGGCGGGTTCCCCGGCTCCTCCGAGAGGCCGCTTTGAGCGGGGACGGGGGGACGGAGCGGATGCCGCACCCCAACGAGGAGCTCGTCCGCAGGGCCTACCGGGAGTTCGGGGTGGGCAACCTGGCCGCGGTCAGGTCGATGCTCACCGAGGACGTGGTCTGGCACTTCCCGGGGGCCGTCACGGGCGAGGAGACCCACGGTCCGGAGGAGCTCCTGGCCCACGTCGTGAGCGTCTACCTCCGGTCGGGGGGCTCGATCACCTGGGAGATCACCGAGGTCGCGGCCGACGGCGACGACCGGGTCACCGTCCGGGGCATCATGCGGGCCTCCCGGGACGGGCGGGCCCTCGAGGACACCTTCACCGAGGAGATCCGTCTCCGGGACGGACGGATCGCCGAGGCCCGTCACCACCCCAGGGACCAGGCGGCCCTCGACCGGTTCTGGAGCTGACCCGGTGCGCCGGCCCGCGCTCGCCCTGCTGGTCACCGGGCTCGCCTGGGCCCTCTCGACCGCCCCGGCGGCGTCGCAGGTCGAGGTCGAGGGCTACGACATCCTCTCCCGGCTGATCGAGGAGAGCGGGCTCGACATCGAGGCCCGGCCCCTCGACTCCAACCAGGCCATCGTGGTCACCGACCCGGCCGGAGACTTCGAGCACTCCTCGGGAGAGCCCCCCGGCCACACGCCCGGGTACGTCGACATGACCCAGGTGACCAAGCTCGGCGTGATCGAGTCGGGCCCCCGGGCCGCCGACCTGTTCAGGACGTTCTTCGCCAAGGCCCCCGGCCCCGGGGCCAGGGCCTGTGACCGGGGAGGGTTCCAGGCCTCCCCGGAGACACTCGGGGTGTGCACCCCGCAGTACCGGGGCCCCCGGACGTTCGACGACGGCGCCGTGGTGATCGGGGCCACCTTCGCGGCACCGCTCCCCGCGAACCCGGACGGCGGGTGCGAGTACGTGGTGTGGCTCAGGGAGCGCGGCGCCCAGACCTTCCAGCACGTCCCCCAGTTCCCCAACGACCCGGCCGACGGGACGAACCGCGCGCTGATCGTGCGGGCGTTCGGGGGCCAGTGGTCCGCCACCGGGGTCAGGTACAACGGGCAGTTCTTCGCGGCGGACCCCTTCCCGGCGGCGGCGGCCGTCCGCGGGAACCAGCTCGCCTTCTTCATCCCCGCCTCCGAGCTGGCCATGGTGGAGGAGGCGAACTACTACGCGTTCTGCCAGACCGGCGGCTTCCAGGCGGAGACCTCCGGCGCTGACCAGACGATGCTCGTCCCCCTGGACCTCGCGCTGTTCCCCAGGTTCCAGCTGACCCGCGTCGAGGCCTCCCCGAGCCCCTCGCCGTCGCCCAGCTCCACGGCCTCACCGAGCCCCACGGCGTCCCCCACGCCGACCATCTCCCCGGTGATCGTGATCGACCCCGGCGGGACCGGCTCCTTCCGGACCCTGTTCATCGTCCTGATCGCGATCGGGGGCGTGCTGATCCCGGTGGGGATCTGGGTGTACCACCAGACCCGGGAGCGGCCCCGGCCGACCCCCGGGGGGTCCGTGCCCGAGGAGCCCGGGCCCGGCCCGACCCCGGGGGGAAGCATGACCCGCGACCGGCCGGTCGAGTACGCCCACTGCGACTGGGCGGCCTACTACTCGCCGGGAGGCGGGGCCCCCGACGTCGTCCTCCGGGAGGCCAAGGGCAAGGAGTGCTGTGTGTACCGGATCTCCGTCACCACCACGGTGTCCAAGGACGACGCCGCGGCCCGGGGCCGGCAGGAGCCGGACCTTCTCGGGGGC
>JACQTL010000118.1 GCA_016210805.1 Actinomycetota bacterium
AGACCGTGCCCCCCTCGTCGACGATCAGCCAGTCGTCGCCGAGGAACTCGGCTCCCCGGGCCAGGGCGTCGAGAAGCCGCGTGGTCTTGCCGCTCCCCGTCCACCCCACCACCACGACGGTCTCGCCCCCCAGCCGGTACCCCGCCCCCCGGAGGAGCGCCGCGCGCCGGCGGAGCCCGAGACGGACGCGGAGGGCCGGCACGAGGACCCGGGAGAACAGGAACGCCGGGGCGAACCCCTCCTCGACCCTCAGCTCCGCGACGTCGTCGGTCCACCCGGCCACGTCCAGGGTGGCCCGCCGTCCCACCCCGTCGAGGACGGAGGGCGGCCCGGTCGGCTCCCCGGGTCGTCCGGGCTGGCCGGGGTGGCCGGGGTGGCCGGGGTGGCCAAGGTCGCCGGGGTGGCCGAGGTCGCCGGGGTCGATCCCGCCCCCCCACCTCCGGACCCCTCGCGACCGCCCCGGGACGCTCCGGACCACGAGGTCGGCGGGACCGTCCGTCCGGAAGGCGGAGAACCTCCGCTCGAGCCCGGCCCCCGGGGGAGCCTGGATCGTGACGAGCCCGTGCAGGTCGTAGCGCGCGTCCTCGCCCATCTCCCGCGGATGATAGGGGGCCGCGCCGGGCCCCCGGGCGGGGGCCGGCGCTTCCGCCTCGCCGGTCGCTCTCACGGGGTCGCCCGACCCAGGCCCGGAGCGGGTAGGGGCTCGCCGACCAGCCTGCGGAGGAGGCCGCCTCGCACCACGACGGCGAGCACGGTGAGGCCGGCCAGGGCGGCCAGCGCCAGCGATGCGGGCAGCGGCGCTGGCACGAGCGCCGTGGCCGAGACGAGCGCCGCGGCCGCCAGGGCCGGGGCGAACTCCCGGGCCAGGTGGGGGGCGGCGCCGGCCCGGCGGAGCCCGTACAGCAGGCAGCCCATCTGGGCCACCTCGGACACGACGGTGGCCCAGGCCGCTCCCACGATCCCGATCGTGGGCAGGAGCGCGGCGTTTGCGGCGAGGTTCACGCCCAGCCCCACCCCGACCGACACCCCGACCCACCCGGGCCGGCGGAGGCCGAGGGTCGTGGTGGTCATGGTCCGGTTGGCGAACGAGAGGGGGACGGCGACCGCGAGCAGCCGGAGCAGCGTGACGGACCCGCCGAAGCCCGGGCCGTAGAGCAGCCCGAGGAGCTCGGGGGCGAAGACCACGAGCCCGGCGGCCAGCGGGAACGAGATCAGGGCGAGGAGCCGGATCGTCCCCCCGGCCGACTCCCGGACCGCGGAGCGGTCCGGCCGGGACAGCCTGGGCAGCATCGCCTCGCCGACGGAAGTGGCCACCATGGGGGCGGCCAGGGTGACGTTCGTGGCGGCGCCGTACAGGCCCAGGGGCCCCGGGCCCAGGATCGCCGCGATCATCAGCGCGTCCCCCCGCTGGAACGCGATGGCCAGGGGGCGGAAGGGGGCCATCACCCGGCTCTCCCGGAGGACCTGCCGCCGGGTCCGCCCCGGCGAGGCGGAGGCCAGCGGGCCGACCCGCCTGCTGTAGAGCCACGCGGATGTGGCCAGGTTCACCGTCTCACCGGCCACCAGCCCGAGCAGGGCGCCGGCGGCGCCCAGCCCCATGGCCAGGGCGGTGAACCCCACCCCCAGGGCGACGGCGGCGTCCGCGGCGCCCCCCCAGCCGACCAGGCGGAGACGGTCGGCACCGGCGAACCCGGCCCGGAGGACGAGCATGAAGGCTGTGGGCAGGAGCAGGGCGCCGGCGCCGACCAGGACCACCAGCAGGTCGCCGCCGGCGACCAGGCCGGCCGCCACGAGCAGCCCGGCGGTGAGCGGCGCGAGCACCGAGACCACGCGGAGGCCTTCGGTGAGCGGGCGGTTGGCCCGGCCGGGATCTCGGGCCCCCTCCACGGAGGTCCACGTGTCGACCCCCAGCACAGCGGGGAGGGTGGCCAGGCTGGCCACGGTGGTGGACAGGGCGAGCAGGCCGAGGTCCCGGGCGCCGGCCAGGCGGCCCAGGCCAAGCACGAGGAGCATCCGGGCCACCAGGCCGCCCACCTCGGTCACCAGGCGACCTCCCGAGTTCCGGGCGAGCAGGCCCACGGCGCCCGCGCTCACGCCCGTGGTCACGCCCTCTCCACCCCTTGCACCCGCGCGCCGAGGGCGACCGGGAGGGGGCAGCGGGCCCGCGTCCGAGCCGGCCGGCCGTTCCCAGACCTCCACGCGACCGACGGTACGGCCGCGGGGGGCGTCCGGCATCGGGCGGAAGGGCAGATGCCGGTGCGTTCGATCTAGGCCGAACGGTCCGTTCCCGCCCGCGCCCTCAGCCCGACGCCCCGAGGTCCCGATACAGCAGGGGATGGACGTGCTCCTGCTCGATGCGGAGCGCCGGTGGGCCGTGCCCGTCGTGCGCTCGCTCGGCCGTCACGGGGTCCGCGTGCTGTGCGCCTCGACGGAACGCCTGGCCGCCGCCTCGGCCTCGCGGTTCAGCGCCGGGCGGGTGCGGTGTCCCCCCGCCGACCACCCCGACTTCGCCGGGTGGCTCGACCGGACGATCGACGCCCGGGGAACGGGCATGGTCCTCGGCCTGGCCGAGCCCACGCTCTTCCGGCTGCTGGACCTCAGGGACCGTATCGGGGGGAGGGCCGTGCTCCCCTACCCCGATCGGGCGGCCTTCGAGGCGGTCGCCGACAAGGCCGTTTCCACCGAGCTGGCCAGGGAGGCCGGCCTGGCCGTGCCCTTCACCGTGGCTCCCCGGACCGTGGATGAGGGCCTCCGACTGCTCCGGGGATTCCGGTACCCCTGCGTGGTCAAGCCCCGGACGTCGTCGGGGGCCCGGGGGTTCACGGTGCTCCACGGGCCCGACGAGGCTCACCGGTACGCCGCGGTCCACGCGGAGCACGGGCCCGCGCTGATCCAGGAGATGATCCTCGACGGGACCGCGGTGGGCGTCTCGTTCCTGTACGACGGCGAGGGCCGGCGACGGGCCACCTTCGCCCACCGCCGGCTGAGGGAGTTCCCGGCCACCGGGGGGAACTGCACGCTGGCCGAGAGCATCTCCCCTCCCGAGGTGGCGG
>JACQTL010000123.1 GCA_016210805.1 Actinomycetota bacterium
GCGGACGCGTCGGCCCCCCGCATGAACGACACGGGGCCCGAGGCCGTGCCCCCGCCGGCCAGGGCCTCCTTCGAGGAGCGGATCCGGGACAGGTTGATGCCCGAGCCGGACCCTCCCTTGAAGATCGTCCCCTCCTCGACGTACCAGTTGAGGATGGAGGACATCGTGTCGTCCACCGCCAGGATGAAGCAGTTGTGGACGCGGAGGTTCCCCGACAGGTACTCCCCGCTCTCGGTCTGGATGTCGTAGACGTCCATCGGGCCGAGAGGCTCGATACGCATGATCTCGAGCTGCTTCGTGTCGCGGTGGGCCTTGCCGGGCCGATCCAGGACGGCGGCCAGCCTGGTGGCCTTCCGAGGGTCGACGAACCCGATCTCCTCGGCGAAGAGCTGCTGGTCGCCGACGTTCTGGATGGACACGGACCAGCATCCCTTCCGGTCCGGCCGGCGGTCGGACTTGAACGAGAGCCGGGAGAAGATCCCGAACCGCGACAGCAGGAGCTGGATGCCCCGCACCAGGTCCTCGGAGATCATGTCGAGGGCGACCCTGGCCGACCGTCCGCGATCCGAGACGTACCCCTCGGCCTGGAAGACGCTCCGCAGGTATGCGGCCACGACGGGGAGGGGCGCCGTGAAGAGGCGCTCGGGCACCTTCATGTCCACCCCCCTGGCACGGAGGCCCCACCGGCTCACGAACCCCTCGAGGACGTTGCCGTACAGCCGGGTCCTCCGGCAGTCGAGGGCCTCGTCCTTCGTGAAGACCGAACGCTCGTGCCGGTGCACGGTGGGGAAGACGGCGTCCAGCGCCTGCGTCACCCACTCCAGCTCGGCCGGGGTGACGGTCATCGCCTCGATCGTCAGCGAGCGGTTGGTCCCGCCGTACTGTCCGACGAAGCCGTCCGACTGCAGCCAGCCGGCCAGGGCTGCTTCCGCGATCTCCCGACGGTCGATCTCCCCGTCACCGAACGAGCCCGAGCGGTGCCACGCCAGTCGATCGCCGACCTTCAGGTCGCCGGCGAGAACGAACGACCCCGTCTCCCGGCCCGAGGCCCGCCAGACGAGGTGGTCCGCGGTCACGTCCAGCACGTGGCCGGCCTTCGTGTGGATCCGCAGGACGTCCTTCACCCCGTTGTGCTTCGTCGCCAGGATCGTCGTGACGCCGGACGAGTCCAGGACCTTGGTCCCGACCGCGTCCTCCTCGACGAGCCGCCCGATCGGGATGAGCCCCTCCGGGGTGCTCACCAGGGAGTCGTACGGCTGGCACGCCGAGCACTGCTGCGGGGTGTCAGGGACGCCCACGTTGAACCAGACCGGCGAGTTGAAGGCGGCCTTCTGCGTGACCAGGAGGTGGCTGAGCTCGTCGGCGAAGGCCTGGGCGTCCTTCGGCGTGTCGAAGTAGGCGTCCTTCTCGCCCCAGCCCCGGATCGTGTCGACGACGCGGCCGACCAGCTGCCGGACGGAGGACTCGCGCTGGGGGGTCCCCAGGGGGCCCCGGAAGTACTTCTGGGCGACGATGGTCGTCGCGTTCTGGCTCCACGCCCTGGGGAACTCGACGTCGCGCTGCTCGAAGGCGTTGCCGCCCTCCTTGAAGTTCGGGATCACCGCGTCGCGGGTCTCCCATTCGAGCGCGTCGAAGGGGTGGGTCCCCTCCTTCGTGAAGTAGCGCTCGAAGGTGAGGCCCCCGCGATCCGCCCGCACGTGCCGTTCCTTCGTCGCCACGCCGAACCCCCTTTCCGATCCGCACCGGGGAAGGTGACGAGGTTGAAATTACAGCTCGGTGATTCTGCCCCGACCGGGCCCGCCTGTCAACCCGCCTGCACCCCCGATTCTCCCACATCTTGTGAGCGCTGACCGGGGGTCACCACTACATGTTGTGGTCGGGGCCTCGATCGGAGGCGGGGCCGAGCGTAGCGGCCGGCCTCCTCCCGGCGAAGGGGAAAACCGTGGAAACCCTGTGGATGTGGCGAACTTTTCCGGGGCCGCCCCTCAGCGCCGGGGCCGGCGGGGGCCTTCGCGCTTCTGGAGGAGGAGGCCGAGCTCGCGCTCGAAGTCGGTGAGCTCCTGGAAGTCCTTGTACACGCTGGCGAACCGCATGTAGGCGACCTGGTCGACCTTGCGGAGCTCCGCCAGCACCTCGAGGCCCACGTCCTGGCTGGTGACCCGGGGACCCTTGCGCCGGAGGCGCCGCTCGACCCGGACGGCCAGCTCGTCGACCTGCTCCTCCCCCACCGGGCGGTTCGTGAGGGCCTTGCGGAGGCCGGCCATGACCTTCTCCCGGTCGTAGGGCTCGCGCGAGCCGTCCCGCTTGATCACCGACAGCCCGAGCTCCTCCACCCGCTCGAACGTGGTGTACCGGCGGTGGCAGGCCCGGCACTCGCGCCGGCGGCGCACGGCCGCCCCCCGCTCCACCAGACGGGAGTCGATGACCCGGTCGTCCTCGCGGCCGCACCACGGGCAGCGCATGGCCTCCCCTCACCACAACATGTAGTGTCCAGATCACGCTAGCCACCCACATGTCGACGGGTCAAGGCGGCCGGGTCCCGGCTCGTGCATCATCCCCCCATGCCCTCCCAGCCGGAGCTCCTGGTCCACCTGCTCGTGGCGGCCGGCCTGGCCGGCCTCCTGGGCATGGAGCGGGAGCTCTCCGAGCAGCCCGCCGGCCTTCGGACCCACATGCTGGTCGGCCTGGGCGCCGCCCTCTTCGCGGTGATCGGGGCGTTCGGATTCCAGGCCCTCGTGGGGCGGCCCGGCCTGGAGCAGGTCGTCAGGGCCGACGTGACCAGGGTGGCCTCCCAGATCGTCGTGGGCATCGGGTTCCTGGGGGGCGGGGCGATCCTCAAGTACGGGGCCAGCGTGAAGGGGCTGACCACGGCGGCGAACCTGTGGGTGACGGCGGCGGTCGGCACCGCGGCGGGGCTCGGGATGCTCCTCATCGCCACCTTCACGACGGTCCTCGCCCTGCTCACCCTGGCCACGCTGCGGCCGATCCGAGCCGTGATCCGCCGCTACGCCCCGGGCCACGTCGAGCTCGTGGTGGAGGCCGACAGGGAGGTCCGGGTGGCCTCGCTGACCCAGGCCCTCCGGGAGATGGAGGCCACGGTCTCCTCCGCGGGGGTCGAGGACCACTCCACGGGGCGGGCGTTCACGATGATGGTCCGGCTCCCCAGGGGGGCCCGGACGGAGGACGCCGTGGCCCGCCTTACCCAGGTGGACGGGGTGAGGAGCGTGGACTGGACGGGCTGAGGGGACCGGCGGCTCAGGCCCCGGGCAGGACGATGCGCTGGCCCGGCACGAGGGCGCCGGGGTCCATCAGGTTGGCCTCCACGATCGCGTCGACGACCGGGCGCGGATCGGCGGTGGGCCCGGCGATCCGCGCGGCGATGGCCCACAGGGTGTCCCCGGGCCGCACGACGTAGGTGCGTCCCGTGGCCTCGACGACCCGGGGTCCCGGGCGCCCCGCCCGGGCGTCCCCGGGCTGCCCGGCCCCGGCCGCTCCCCGGGCCAGGCCCACGATCAGGACGCCGGCCACCGACAGGGTGGCCAGGCGTCGGGCCCGAACGCCTGTTCGCTCCATGCCCCCATGATGGGCGAACATCCGTTCGGCGTCAAGCACGGATTCGAACAGATGTTTGAACGAGCCGGCCTCCGGTGCTAGGGTCGCGTCGGAGGAGGATGGACATGGACGACCTGACCCCCAGGCAGCGACGGATAGTGGAGTTCATCCGGTCCACGGTCAGGGAGCGGGGCTACCCGCCCACCGTCCGCGAGATCGGCGAGGCGGTGGGGCTCACCTCCTCGTCCTCGGTGCACAGCCAGCTCGCCAACCTGGAGCGAAAGGGGCTGCTCCACAAGGACCCCGCCAAGCCCCGGGCCCTTTCCATGGCATCCCCCGGCGCCCCCCGGGACCCCGGCGTGAGCGTGCCGCTCCTCGGCCGGATCGCCGCCGGCGCGCCCGTGCTGGCCCAGGA
>JACQTL010000124.1 GCA_016210805.1 Actinomycetota bacterium
CCGGCGACCACTCGACGCCCCCCCAGATGGCCGCCCACTCGTGGCACCCCGTGCCGGTGGTGATGCTCGCCCGGCGGGCCGGGCGCGACGAGGTCGACCGGTTCGGAGAGCGGTGGTGCCGGACGGGAGCGCTGGGCCGGCGGCCGACCGTCGAGCTCATGCCCCTGGCACTCGCCGCGGCGGGCCGTATAGCGAAGTACGGGGCCTAGCCGAACTCCTGGGCGCCCAGAGGGCCCGGGGCGAAGGCGTCCAGCAGGTTCCGCGTGAACCGCTCGATGCGGGGATCCCCGATCCCCACGCCCCAGTCGTCGACGCCCCACCCCCAGTTGATCGTCCCGGCGGCGAAGACGCCGGCGCCGGAGGGAGCCACGTAGAGAGTCGTGTGGGCCACGTCCTCATCGTCCTGGCACACGACCGGGGACTCGGCGAGCACCTCGACCCCCTCGGGGGTGAAGCGGGCGAAGGCGCCCCCCGTGAAGAGGCGGTCGTACTCGTGGCCGACCAGATGGGGCACCGCATCGCCCGGCGAGAACCCCGCCCCCCGGTACAGCCAGTGCGACGTCTGGCCGGCCACCCAGTCCGCATGGACCGGGTCGCAGGCGTACATGATCCCGATCAGGGAGTTCTCCGGCCGGTCGGTCGGGCCGTACCGCCACTGGGCGGCCACACGCTCGTCGTCCTTGCCGAGCAGCGGATCCTCCTCGTGGGCCTTGTAGTGGACCATCCGGCGGAGCGGTCCGAGCGGGGAGTCCTCCAACCGCACGGCCCGGTAGCCGATGTTCGCCCCCAGGAAGGCCAGGTTGACCCCGGAGTCCCGGGCCAGCTCGAGGTGATCGAACATCTCCTTGGTCCAGTACTCGTCGTGCCCGACGACGAGCACGGCGTTGCTCTGGAGGAGGAGCTCGGGGCGGGCGTGCGTCTCCAGGTTGCTCCCGTAGGTGACGTCGTACCCCTCCCGTTCCAGGAACCGGAGCAGGTTGACCTCAAACTGGAGGAAGTTCTCGGCGCCGGAGTTCGCATGCGGGTCGCCCCGGAAGCCGTGGCCGATGTTCCGCCTGAACGGCCGGTCGAGCGAGACCATGCGGGACCGGGCGTCCCACACGCCCTCGTCCTCGCCCTCCACGTCGGCGTACACGTTCTTGCCGCCGTAGGCGTTGTAGGCGAGCCACGTGGTGACGGCGGACTGGAAGTAGAGATCGGCGGGCCGGTCGTCGCGGACGATGAACGGGACGTAGCTCTCCGAGCCCCTGCTCGACCGCAGCTTGGCCAGGTACACGCCGGTGGTCCAGTCCTCTCCCGCCGGGAGGTCCAGGTTGGGCTCCCACCGGGTCTCCACCATGTTCTCGATCGGCGGGGTCACGATCGGCGGGGGCTGCTCCACCCCCCGGAGCCGGGCGCTCGACCAGACCAGCCGGCCGCCGTCTCCGCCGTACCACCCGATCCGGTAGACGTCGACCCGCCACCGGGGAGCCGAGGTCGAGACGTACAGCGTGACCGTCTCGCCGCGAGCCACCGTCAGCGGCACGGCGAACCCCGCGATCCCCCCGTCGCGCTTCCCGGTGAGCTGCCAGTCGGTGCTGCCATCCAGGGCGTTCTCCCGGGCGATCGGGTTGTCCCCGGTTCGGGGCTCGCCGACGGGACGGTCCGAGTCCGACGCCCCCGAGCGATCGGCCCCGGTCGGATCGGTGGCCCGTTCCGGGGCTCTGTCTCTGATGAGGAGCCCCACGACCAGCACGACGAAGGCGAGGGATACGGCCGTCATGAAGAGGCCGACGCCCCGGCCGGCGGTCGCTCCGTGCTTGCCGTCGCTCACCCTGTCTTGGGTCGGCCGCCCGGAACGTCCACTTTAGATAGGAGAGGGTTGCCCGCGACCGGGCACCCGCCGCGAGGTCAGGGCGTGACGATCGCGGTGTCCGGGAAGAACGCCGCCCAGCTGAACCAGAAGTGGTCCACGGCGGGCAGGGCGGCGAGCCGCTCGCCCCGGAGCGGGCCGGCCACCGCCCGGCCGAGGATGTCCCACCGGCTCCCCGTCTCCAGGTCCACGAACCCGGCCGGCCCGGCCTCGAAGCTCAGGCGCCGGCCGTCGAGGACCGGATCGAACGCGGTGGCCGCCCCCACGTCGCGTGAGCTGGGGATGTCCTCCTCGTCGAGGGCGGACACGGTCCCCTCCGCCCAGAAGACGACCACGGTCCTGCCACCCACGTCGGTCTCCACCACGGTTCCGCCGCCGGTGGCCGCGTCGGCCAGCGCGTCGTAGGGGAAGGCCACCGCGTCGCCGTCGAGGTTGAGCCCCAGCACGTGCGACGTGGCGGGGAGCCGCGGGTCGGGCTCACCGGTGAAGAGGAACGGCCGCCGGTCGATGTCGGGGTCGTCGTAGTCGAAGTAGGGGTTCGCCCCGTACTGCCGGTCGAACCCCGTGTCCTGGGAGAGCACCTTCCCGTCGGGGTGCGCCGCACGCCAGTCGGCCCACGACACGATCTGGGCGGGCAGGAACTCGAGCTGCGTGCCGGTGAGGGGGCCGACCACGGCCAGGCCCTGGGCCTTGACCCAGAGCGTGTCGGTCTGCCTGTCGTACATCACGAGGTTCGAGAAGTAGAGCTTCCCGGAGG
>JACQTL010000133.1 GCA_016210805.1 Actinomycetota bacterium
AGCGCGGCGAGCTCGCTGCGGTTCCCGGAGCGGCAGACCAGAACCACGGGCCGGCCCGGGTCGATGTCATCCACCCGCCCCGACATCACCTGGGCGAGGGGGAGGTGCACGGAGCCCTCGATCCGCCCGGCCTCCCACTCGTAGGGTTCGCGGACGTCCACGATCTGGACGTCGTCGCGCCGGGCCCAGACGCCCTCCGAGGTGGTGAGCTCCTCTCGCATGGCCACCGGAATCCTATCAACGGAGTCGGGAATCGGGCACGGACCCGGAGCCGTCAGCCGCCGGCCATGGCCCGCTCGAAGGCCTCCAGGGCCGGCCGGTCGAACAGCACGAAGCGCACCTCGCGGACCCGCGCGCCCGATCCGCGGACGGCCCGGACGGCCACGGGCGCGGCCTCCTCGAGGGGGTAGCCGTAGACGCCCGTCGAGATGGCCGGGAAGGCGACCGTCTCGGCGCCCAGCTCGTCGGCCAGGGCGAGCGACTCCGTGTGGCAGCCGGCCAGGAGGGCCGAGCGGTCCTCGGACCTGGAGTAGACCGGCCCGACCGTGTGGATCACCCACCGGGCCTCGAGCCGGCCGGCCGTCGTGGCCACCGCCTTCCCGGTGGGGAGGCCGTCGGGGTAGCGCTCCGCGCGGATCCGCCGGCACTCCTCCAGGATCTCCGGGCCCCCCCGCCGGTGGATGGCCCCGTCGACCCCCCCGCCGCCCAGGAGCGACGAGTTCGCCGCGTTCACGATCGCGTCCACCCGCTCCTCGGTGATGTCCCCCATGACCAGCACGATCTCGGGCAAGAGCCTCGCCTCCCTAGGCCCGGTTGGCGGCCGCCGGGTACCTGATGACCGCGACGCTCTGGCCCGGGCCGTGCTCGGCGGCCGCCGAGGCCAGGGCCTCCTCCACCGTGGCCGCGGGCTCGAAGCCCACGTGGCGGACGATCGCCGGGTCCGTCGCCCCGGCCACGATCACCCTTCCGGCGTGGCGGAGCCGCTTCAGCGGGTACAGGGCCATGATCCCGTGGACCGGGTGGAACCCGAAGCCGGTCCGGTAGCGCTCCAGGTAGTCGGCCCGGACGGCGAACTCCGGCTCGAACAGCTCCCGGGCCTCGTAGGGGTCCCTGGTCACGGGCAGGACCCGCTCCCAGACCTCCCGGTACGAGGGATGGTGGACGTCGTCCCACCGGTCCGGGCAGGGGGTGGCCAGGATCGCCGTGCACCCCGGCCGGCCCAGGGCCTCGATCATGCCCCCCAGGTAGCCGAGCCCGGTCGAGATCAAGGTGAGGATGGGGTTCAGGAACGAGAAGGCCGCGTACGGGCTCCAATCGGGCACCCCGTACAGGACGACGTCCACCTTCTCGGGGACGAGGTCCCGGCGGGGCGGCTGGTGGGCCCTGGTGAGCCCGACGACCTCCCGCCGGGTCCCGCCCACGGTCCCTCCCAGGACCCGGTGGACCTGCAGGGGGTTCGACAGGACGGTCTCCACCTTGAAGATGCGGTCGGGTCCCAGGCGGTCCTCGATCACCGAGCCCATCCGGTCGAGGACGGCGTGCATCCGGTTCTTCTCGATCGACATCGACATCGTGTCAGGGGTGTGGTGGTGGCGGATCGACCGGTAGCTCGAGAGCCCGACGGCCACCGACTTCCAGCCGCCGGAGAACCCCCGGGTCGTGGAGGCGTTCACGTAGACGGTGAGGTCGGACCCGGTCACGTGGCGGCTGACCTCGACCTCCTCGCCCTCCGGCGTGGTTCCCAGGTGCTCCAGCTCGTCGGGGGCCTCGGCGTCGTGGCACCGCAGCCGGCCCGCCCCTCCGAACTCCCGGACGAGGTCCTCCCCCAGGACGCCGGCCAGCTCGTCGTGGGTGAACTGCCGGTGCAGCGCGTTCGCGCAGACCAGCGTGACGTCCTCGCGGCGGACCCCCCCGGCCTCCAGCTCCGCCAGCACGAGCGGGATCGCCGTCGACCACAGCGGGGCGTAGCAGGGGACCGTGGGGTCGTCGAAGGCCACCGTGACCCGCCGGGCCCCCCGGGCGAGGTCGCGGAGCGGCGGGGTGTCCAGGGGGCGGTCGAGCGCTTCCCGGACGGCGGCCTGGAGGTCCCCGGCGGGAGGGAGCGGGAGCGAGACGCCCGGGGGGACCACGTGGGCGTCGTCGGGGACCTCGGCCGTCACCCAGCCGTCTCCGAACACCAGCTGCTCGCGCACCGCAGGGCCAACGCTACCGTAGGATGCCCGGCGTGGAGACGGGCCCGTGCCCCGGGTGAGCCTTTCCGCGGCCGCCGCCGAGGTGGCCGGGCGGGACCCGGCCTTCGCCGCCCTGATGGAGCGAGCCGGGCCCATCCGTCTCCGGGCCCCCAGGGGTGACGGCTACTTCGGCGACCTGGTCTCCTCGGTCATGTACCAGCAGCTCGCCGGCGCCGCCGCCGCGGCGATCCACGGCCGGTTCCTGGCCCTGTTCGAGGAGGAAGGCCTGTCACCGGAGGCCGTCCTGGCCATGCCCGAGGAGCGGATCCGCGCTGCGGGGGTGTCCCGGCCCAAGCTGGCCTCGATCCGCGACCTGGCGGCCAGGGTCGCCGACGGCACGGTGCCGCTCGAAGGCATCTCGCGCCTCCCCGACGACGAGGTCGTGGCCAGGCTCTCGGTGGTCAGGGGGATCGGGCGTTGGACCGCGGAGATGTTCCTGATATTCACGCTGCGCCGGCTCGACGTCTGGCCGGTGGACGACCTCGGGGTGCGGAGCGGCTTCGCGCTGATCCACGGCCTGGCCCGGACGCCCTCGGCCCGCGAGCTGGAGCCGGAGGGCGATCGGTTCAGGCCCTACCGCACGGTGGTGGCCTGGTACTGCTGGCGGGCCGTGCACCTGTCCAGGGAGGAGGGCCGCTCCCCCCGCCGGGCCTGAGGGCGGGTCAGCGCGGGCCGGCCGCCGATCCGTCGGAGGCCGCCACGCTCCGGCAGGCCAGGTGGAACGCGAGCACCTGCCACCCGGTGAACTGGTCGAGGTCCCACACCGCCTCGGCCGGTGCGCCGGGCTCGATCGTCGCCCCGCAGAACACGCACCGGTGGCCCTCGGCGGGCACCGGCTCCCATTGCGTCGGCATCTCGACGATCCCCATGGACTGACCCCTCCTCGCTTTGAGATGGACCGCCGCCGGAGGGATGCCGCCACCCCGTCGCCGGGGGGGAGGGGGCTCCGGCGGCGGGCCTCCTCGGTCGCCGCGAGCTACGGCCCGGGGAAGCTGGCTCCCCCGGCGAGTCCGAGGGCCGTGACCGTGGCCAGGGCGACCAGGAATCCGATCAAGCGCTTCATCCGCTCTCCCCCTATCTGGCGCGAGCCCGAAGCCTACCCGGGGACTTAACAGCCAGTCAAGGTTCCTTGTTAAGCACCGGCCGTGATGTACCATCCGTCCCATGGACCTCGCCGCCCGGCTGCGTGACCTGCGAGAGGAGGCGGGCCTCTCGAAGACCGCCCTGGCCAGGCCCCGGTACACGGTCAGCTACGTGAGCCAGATCGAGGCCGGGCGGAGGAAGCCCTCCCAGGTGGCCCTGGAGTACTTCGCCGGGCGCCTGGGAACCTCGGCCTCGTTCCTGTCCACGGGGGTTCCTGAGGGCCTGGAGGAGAGCCTCCGGTACCAGCTCGAGGAGGCCCGGATGGCCATGCGGGCCGGGGACGCGGGGGAGGGGCTGCGCGTCGTCGAGCCGGTGCTCTCCCAGGCCGACCAGTACGGGATGGCCCGTCTTCACGCCGAGGCCCTCCTGGTCCGGGGCGACGCCCTGGCCCTGGACGGCCGGGTGCGGGAGGCCGTGGACGACTACGAGGCGGCCCTGGAGGGCGATCTGCCGGAGGCCGAGCTCGGCCGGGCCGTCACCGCGACGGCGCGGGCGTACCGGAGCCTGGGCGACCTGTCCTACGCCGCCGACTCGATCGAGTCGTTCCTTTCCAGGGGTGACCGGCCCGCGATGGATCCCGCGGTGCTCGCCGACCTCCACGCCATCCTGGTCTCGATCTACTTCGAGCGGGGAGACGTCCTCCGGGCCGAGCGCACGGCGAGGAGGGCCCTGGCCGCGGCCGACCGCGAGGCTCCCCTGGAGATCCGGGCCAACGCGTACTGGAGCGCGAGCCGGGTCCTGGCCGAGGCTCGCCGGTGGGACGAGGCCCTGGACTTCGCCACCCGGGCCCGCCTCCTGCTCGAGCAGGTCGACGACCGGCGCGGGGTGGCCCGCCTCCACAACGCCTACGCGTTCATCTGCCTGGAGGCCGAGCCGCCCCGGGTCGAGGAGGCGGCGTTCCACCTCGACCGCGCCGAGGAGCTGCTCGGCCAGGTCGGGGGGGCGGGGGACCGGGCCTACGTGCTCACCGAGCGGAGCCGGCTGGCCCTGCTCACCGGCCGGGCCGACGAGGCCCTGGCCCACGCCGACGCCTCGCTGTCCGAGGCGGGCGGCGATCCCCTCGAGCGGGCCAGGGGCCTGTTCCTGCGGGGAAGAGCCCTCGCCCAGCTCGACCGACGGGAGGAGGCTCGAGGGGCGCTCCGCGACGCGGCCACCCTCTTCGGCGACCGGGGGGCCCGCCAGCAGGAGGCGGCGTGCTGGCGGGAGCTCGGGGAGCTCGACCTGGCCGAAGGCAACCCGGCCGGCGCCGTCGAGGCCCTCCGAGCCGGCCTGGCCGCCCTCGACCCCCGCCGCTCCCGGGCCTGAGTCGGCGGTCCGGGCTCTCACGAGTCGGTCAGCCCAGGGCCTGGCGGAAGCCGACGCGCCAGGTGGGGTAGCGGGGCTCCCAGCCGAGCTCGCGACGGGCCTTGGCGTTGGACGCGCCTCGCTGCACCGTGGCCGCGCTCACGGCGAAGGAACCGGCCAGGAGGCGGGCCAGGAAGGCCGGGACCCGGAGGGGGCGCCTCGCGCCGAGCGCCTCCGCGTAGGCGGGCAGCCACTCCGAGAGCGGCGCCGGCTCGTCGTCGACCACGTTGTAGATCCCCGGCGCGCCGCGCTCCACCGCCGCGGCCGTGGCCGTCGCGGCGTCCTCCACGTGGATGAAGGAGAACACCCCCTCGCCCTTCCCGACGATGGGGAAGCGCTGCCGGCGGACCTCCCTGGCCTGGCTGCCGCCCGACGCGTACGAGGTCCCCGGACCGTAGAAGAACCCGTACCGGAGCACGACCCCCTCGATCCCCGGCGTCCCGGTGACCGCGCTCTCCAGGGCCAGGAGGGCGTCGATGCTCCGGCGGAACGGCATCGGGGCCTCCACGAACAGGGGGTCCTCCTCGGTCTTCACCGCCCGGCCGGAGGGAGCGTAGGCGAAGGCCACGCTCTGGGCCACGACCCGGCGGGTCCCCGCGGCCAGGGCGGCGGCGATGAGGTTCGGCGTCCCCTCCCGGCGGACCCGGTCGTTCCCGGCCATCTGCTCGCCGTACCTGCGGATGTCGAGTGCCTGAGGGATGTCCGTGAGCTCGTGGACCAGCACCTCGGCCTCCGAGGCCACGACGGCCTCCCGGACGGCGGGGGCGTCGTACACGTCGCAGATCGCGGGCTGCGCTCCCATGGCCACGAGGTCGGCGGCGCGCTCGGGGCGGCGGGTCATCCCGGTCACCTCGTGTCCGGACCCCGTGAGGAGGGGGACCAGGCGGCGACCGAGGGCGCCCGTGGCCCCGGCCACGAAGACCCTCAAGGCGAGCGCTCCGCGGCCAGGAGCCTGCTCAGGAGGAGGAGGAGGACCGCGGTGACCGCCAGCAGGGCGACCAGGTCGGCGTAGCCCACCCAAGCCGGGCTGGCCAGGCGGACGTCGAAGGCGTGGTTCACCGAGTGGAGGGCGTACTGGAAGGCGGTCACCGCGACCACCGGCACGCGCCAGGCCGGCCGCCCCGCCGCCACCAGGAGGCCCGCCCCCAGGGCCAGGTAGAACGTGGCCACGTCCCGGATGTAGTGCGGGTTCCAGAGCCCGAACCCCCCCAGGCTCCGGAAGAAGGACTCCGGAGAGAACGCCTGCCACGCGCCCAGGGCCAGGTGCGCGAGGCCGAGCGCGTACAGGGCGCCGCGCATCGACCCTCCGCCCTCCGCGTCGCGCTCGCGCCGGCGGGCCGTCGCCCGTGTGGTGTCGCCCATCGTCCCTCCCGGGTGGATCGAGTCGTCCGGAGCGCAGTGTCGCACGCCGGCCGGCCGCCGTAGAGTGCGGTTCCCATGGAGGACACCCGGGAAAGCCGCCCGCCGGCCCCCCCACCGGCGAGGGCCGCGGCCGGGCCGGAGCTCGTCGAGCAGGTCGCGATCGTGCTCGCGCTGTCGCTCCTGCGCTCGGCGGTGTTCTCCCTGCTCAGCCTGCTCGAGGCCCCCGTCGACCCCTCGGTGGCCGTCACGACCTTCCCCCGGTTCCCCAGCTTCCAGCTCACCCGCCACGTGCTCTCGACGGCGTTCAACCTGGCCCCGGTGTGGCTCGTGGTCTACCTGATCCGCCGTCCGGCGGAGGGAGGGTTCCGCTCGATCGGCCTGGACGGCGACCGCCCGGCCCGCGACGCGCTGTGGGGCCTCGGGCTGGCCGCCGCGGTGGCCGCGGCCGGGCTGGGCCTGTACCTGGGGGCCGTGGAGCTCGGGGTGAACCGGTCGGTGATCCCCGTGCCGCCGGAGGGCCACTGGTGGACGGTGCCGGTGATCGTGCTCGG